>CAKQSU010000022.1 GCA_934273135.1 uncultured Clostridia bacterium | reverse complement strand
CACTTCTATCGCGCTCAAACAGGTTCTGTACGCGTACAGACCGAAAAAAGCCAAGGTTACGGTAGACGGCGTTACGAAAGAATACAAAAACGTTTGGATTATGCCGACGATGAAGGGCAGATATTACGGCGGCGGAATGAAAGTCGCGCCCGATCAGGACAGGAACGACCCCGAGGGCAAAGTTACGACAGTTGTCGTTCATTCGTCGTTAAGGCTTAAACTTTTGTTCAATTTCCCGAAAATTTTTGCCGGCAAGCATACAGAGCTTCCCATTGTGGATATACTTAAAGGTAAGGAAGTGTCCGTCGAGTACGACAAGCCCACCGCTTTGCAGATAGACGGCGAAACGATAAGGGACGTTCTCGGCTACACGGTAAAAGCATAGGTGGCAAAATGATGCTTTTTTTAGACATAGCGTTCTCTTTTGCGCTTGCTTTTCTTCTTGCTTTTTTCGGCGTTACGCCCGTAAACGCGTGGTATGAAGCATATAAGCCGCTGCTTGTGTTTGTCGGCGCGTTCGTCGGCTTTTTTGCGGCGTGGCTTTTATTCTTGTTCATAACAACGCGGTTCGTGAGCAAGAGTAAACCCGTGGAAAAACCGAGCAGGTTTTTTGTGTGGCTGTTTAATTTTCTCGATAAGTTTGTTTTGACGATGTGTAACGTAAGAGTAAAATTAAGCGGGTTTGAAAAGTTAGAAAGGGGTATAACGTACTTTTTCGTGTGCAATCACCGCTCCAACTTCGACAACATGATTCTTGCGTCCGTGCTTAAAAAATTCAACGTGATAATGATAAGCAAACCCGAAAACTTCGACATACCGATGGTGGGCGAACTCATACATAAGATGGGCTATATGCCCGTTAATCGCGAAAACGACCGCGAAGCATTGAAAACGATTATCCTTGCCGCGCGGAAAATGGAGAAAGGACAAAGCGTGCTTGCCTGCCCCGAGGGAACGCGAAATCATTCGGGTAAAGGTTTGCTTTCTTTCAAGAACGGAGTTTTCAAAATCGCGTACAGGGCGAAAGCCCCTGTTTCGGCGATTTGCCTTACGGGGACGGAAAACATACATAAGTATTCGCCGTTTAAGCCGAGGAAGGTTTACGTCGATTTTCTCGACGTGTTCGAATATGAAAATTATTGCGACTTGAAAACGAGCGAACTCGGCGACAAAGTCCGCGACGAAATGCTTGAAAAAATTAACGAAAGGGAATTAAAAGGTGAGACATGGAAAGAGGATTTGTCGGCAGCTTAGTCGTTATCGTGCCGTGTTACGAGCCGTCCGAAAAGGACTTTGTGCCGTATGCAAAACGACTCATCGACGCGGGAATAAAAAAACTTTTGATAGTGGACGACGGAAGCGGCGAAAAATACGCGCACGTGTTTTCCGAAGTCGAAAACTTCGGCGCGGTCGTTATTTCTTATGAAAAAAACGCGGGGAAAGGTCACGCATTAAAAACGGCTTTTAAGTATTGCAAGGATAATTTCGACGGCAAAACGGTGTTCGTTACGGCGGATTGCGACGGGCAACACACCGTAGAGGACGTTTTCCGCGTTGCCGAAGTCGCATGGGAAAAAAGCACGTCCTTCATACTCGGTTCGCGTGATTTTTATAACCCCAACGTCCCCAAAAGGAGCCGCGCGGGGAATCTTTGGACGAGGCGGGCTTTCAAGGCGTTGTACGGGGTAAAGCTCAACGACACGCAAACGGGGCTTCGCGCGTTCGGGTATTCTTTTTTGGACGAACTAATTAAGATTCGCGGCGAAAGATTCGAATATGAAATGAATCAGCTTATCGTCCTGCCGAAAAAGGGCGTGGAGATAACGGAAGTGCCGATAGAAACCATTTATCGGGAAAAATCGGACGACGTGGAAAAGGCTTCGCATTATAGGACTTTGCGCGACAGCAGCAGGGTGTTTTTCGTGCTTATGAGCAACATAAGCTGGTACGCGGTTTCCGGTATAGTGTCCGCGCTTTTGGATATGGGCGCGTTCTACGTATTCTTCAAGTACGTTTACAACGGTTTTTCGTCCGTTCTTCAAACGCTTTACGCAACCATAACGGCGCGCGTGATTTCCTCTATATTCAACTCGATTTTTAACTTCAAAGTCGTGTTTAAGGGTAAGTCCCCGTCGTGCTTTGTCCGGTATTATATGTTATGGACGGTGCAACTTGCGGCTTCGTTCGGGGTGGCTAAGCTTTGGGAACTAATAATCCCGAGTACTTTCTGGCTTACCGCTGTAAAAGGAATTTGCGATATGCTTATCGCCATACTTTCTTACCAGATACAGTGCAATTGGGTATTCAAGGATAAGCACACGAAAACTAATTTTTACGGACCGTTCGCGCGCGTGGGCAGATTTTTTATGAATATGTTTATGCGCCCGAGATACACTTCCGCGGTGTCGCTTCCCGAAACGGGCGTGATGTACGTTTGCCGTCACCTTAACATGCACGGACCCATCACCGTTACCCGCAAGCTCGGCTTCGATACTCACCTTATGGTGTACAACGTATTCTTTTCGTTCGGGTCGGCGTATAAGCATTATTCGCGCATAACTTACGCAAAGAACGGCAAATCCACGTTAAAAAGCAAAATAAAGGCGTTTTTCGTGTCATTATTCGTGCCGAGAACGATGAAGTCCACAAAGGCTATTCCCGTTTACCGCAAGGATACGCGGGCGATAACAACGCTGAAAAACACCGTGAAGTACCTTGAACAGGACGAAAGCGTGTGCGTTTTTCCGGATATCGAATACAAGGCGGGCGAAGAGGAAAGCAGCGATATTTACAAGGGGTTTTTGATAATCGAAAAAATGTACTTTAAGCGCACGGGCAAGCACGTCAAGTTCGTGCCGATAGTTATCGACGAAGAAAACGCCTGCATCCTAGAACGCCGCCCGATAGTTTTTAGCGGAGAAATGCCTTTCGACGAAGAAATGCCGATTGTTGCCGAAAAGATAAAAGAAGCGATAGGAGATTGAGTAATATGCGGGCTTTGCCCGCTCGATATTTGCTTCTGCGAAGCAAGCGATATGCCTGACGGCGTGATATTTGCCGTAAACGGCAATCGATATTCACGCTACGCGTGAGTGAGCTTAACAAGGACGAATTGAAAGTTGAAAGATAGCCGATAAGTAACTTTTAATTTTTACTTTCAACTTTCAATTTACATAATTATCCCCTCATCCACCGTCGCCGCGACGACGGTCCCCCTTCTCCACAAAGCTCGGCAGAGCCGAGCGGGCGAAGGTATGTGTGGTGGGAGGAAAACCGCCGAACGACGGTCAACCTTTTCCACAAAGATTGCTTCGCAATCGGGGAAAGGTTGGTGTGGGTGTGGTTAGCCGACGCGACGACGGTCCGCACAAAGCTCGGCAGAGCCGAGCGGGTGAAGGTCGATGCATGACATGCTTCTTCTTATTTTCGATTTTCAACTTTAAATTTTCAATAAGTCCGCCTATAAGCGCGTTAATCGATGTTTTTACTCTTTACGCCGCCTTTAAAGGCGGCTTTTTTGTTGCGGCAAATAAAATTTTCGTGACAAAATCGTCTTTTTGCGCTCATAAATTCACCGAAAATTCACTTTAAAATATGATATTTTTTTTAAAAGAGCATTGACAAAGGCGAAGTTTAATTATATAATAAAAATAGTCATAATCTATTTATAGGGCAATATTTCAAATTTTGCCCGTAGGAGAGAACTTATGAGCGGTCTTTTCAGAAGATTTACGGCATTTTTGCTCGGCATGCTTTTCGGCGTCGTTTCGCTTATCGGCGGAGTGGGCGTCGGGGTTTATTGGGCGTACAAAAACGTCAAGCCGCTTCGCGGCATCGAAGAGCCTATCGGCGACATTAAAAATTCGACGATAGAACAGCTTGCCGAACTTGTCGTTCAAGCGACCCAAAACCCGGACGAATATACGCTTGCGCGTATCGAAAAGGAATACGGACTCGATATCGCGGGCGTGCTTAAAACGGCGGGGGTCGACGTTACCGCAACGAAGGACAACGACCTTAAAGCGCTCGAAAACGTTTCCATACTTTCGTTTTTGTCCGGTATGGATAAGTTTTTGGGCAGCATAAGAGTCAGGGCTTTGTACGTGTTTATCCCGACCGTTACGGGGCAGTCGCTCGACGACCTTTTGAGCCGCGAAGCGCAGGCGACCTTGGGCGATTTGACCGTTTGGGAACTTATCAATTCCGCGGAAGGTTCCGAAGAACTCGGATTTTTATCCGCGATAAAAAAGCTTAAACTCGGCTCGCTCCTTCCCTCCGTGTTCGACGCGACTTACGACGAAGCCGCGCACAAATACACTTATTCCGTCAAGGGGGATTCGGCTTCTCCGCTCGGTATTCTCAATCTTGTGGCGGACGTGGAGTTCGGCGCGATAATCGACGTTGCCTCCGGCGCGGACGTCGTGACGGAACTTGTAGAAGGCGATCTTTTATCGATAGGTAAAATGAAGATAGCCGAAGTTCTCGATACCGTCGCTTCCGTAACCGGCAAGGAAATTGCCGACGAAATCGCAAAATACACCCGCACGTTCGGTTCCCTCGAAGTTCGCGACCTGTTCCTTAAAAACGAAGCGGGCAAATACGTGTTCAACGCCGATAAGCTTATTTCGAGCGTGGAACTCGGTTACGTTGTCGGCTACGAAAAGGGCGAAGACGGCGAATGGGTCGATAAGGACGGCAAAAAAGCGGACGGGCTTCTCGGCGTGCTTGCCAAGCTCAATATAGGCGACGTTTTAAAAGGCGACGGCGACGTTATCAAAACGATTGAAGCGGTTGCCGGCGACATGACGATAGAAACTGTCTTTAAAACCTTTATGGACGAAGACAAAATTCCTCTTATCGTCAAAAAGCTCGGACAGATGACCGTTTCCAGCATAATAGGCAGCGGTACGGACCGTATTCTCGACAGAATTTTAGAGAACTTGAACCTCGGGTTGTCCGACATAACGCTTCGCGATGCGCTGAGCGACATTCTCCCCGAAAAGGCTAAAGACTTTATAGAATCCAACGCGCTCTTAAACGGGCTTTGCGATTTGAGATTCGGCGACCTCATAAGGGAAAAGGAAGATTACACGCTCGACACGTTCGTGACCGCGCTCGAAAACGCTATCGGCAAGATTCGCCTCGGCGACGTTGTCGGATTAAAATACGAGAACGGCAAATGGAATTGCAACGAATTCCTCGGTATCCTGATGGATAAGACGCTCGGCGACTTCCTTAATATAACGAGAGCCAAAAACCCGGCGGACGTTATCAACGACGTTTTGGGCAACGTTACTTTCGGCGACTTCTTCGGCGCGGCGTTCGGTTACACGGAGGTTGACGGAATTTATCAGAAAGACGGCGAAAAGGTAACGCAGAACTTCGACGAAAACTTCCTCGATATGAAGATTGCCGACCTTGTCGTTACGATTGCGACGGGCAAAGAACAGGGCGGAGTAAAAGCAAACGTGAAAGCTCTCACTCTCGGCGACTTCTATTACGCGCTCGCTCACGCCATTCCCTTTAAGCCCGAATGGGCTTCTTACGACGAAGCCGAGGGCAAAGTTTACATAGACAACGAATTCAAAAACCTTTCCAAGCTCGTTCTTAACCTTAACGTGGACGAAGTTTACCACAACTATAAGAGTTGGGAATTCTGGAAGGAAAAGACCGGCGTTATAAAGGTCGGCGACATTATCGGATTCGTTCTCAACAAATACACCCCCGTCAAAGTCGAACTCGGTGACAAGGACAACTGGGTGGTTACTTCCGACGTATTGAAAGATTCCATCGCTTCGGTACTCAATATCGAATTCAAGGATATCTATTCCGGCGACTGGGAAGCCCTCGTGAGAAAGGCTTTCGGCGGAATGACGATAGGCGATATCCTCCGCAACTTCGTACCCGAAAAGTATGAAGACAATCCCTTTATCGCGGCGACGTATAAAATTTCAATCGACGGCGTTCTCGATATCTGGGAAAGCAAAACGGGCAGAAAAGCCGCGCTTTACGACTATATCGTAGATATTTACGGCGACGTCGTACTCGGCGACGCGGTTGACAACTTCTGGACGGGCTGGAAGGATATCGACGCGCTCAAGACCGTTTTTGAAATCAAGGTTTCCGATTATGCCGGCGTTTTGTTGGGTCAGAGAAGCATAGAAGCCGTTTTCGGCAACGTTTCGGTGAAAGACTTAACGGACGACCTCATACCCGAAAAGTATAAAACGAACAAAATCGTTATCGCATTATCCTCTCTCTCCGTAAAGGACATACTCGACCTTACGGACGGAGGAGTAACGAAGGAAAAGGCTAACAACCTCGTTGCGGCGAAATTCGGCGACGCGAATATCGGCGACGCGATCGCGCTCTTCTACGACAAGTGGGCGGACGTATCCGCGTTGAGCGAAGTCGGTTTGATAAAGATTGCGGACATCTCGTCCATGCTTTGCGGCTTTAAGCCCGTTTCCGAACTTTTGTCGAACGTGACGGTTGGCGGCTTGCTCGGCGATATCGTACCCGAAAAGTACGAAAGCAACGAATTCGTCAAGGCGGCGTACACGATTAACGTCGGCGAGGTGATAGAACTTATCGCTAAGTTCGACAAGGATAAGCTTTATAATAAGATAGAAGAAAAATTCGGCGAAGTGGCTTTCGGCAGCGTGATATCCCTCTTCTACTCCGATTGGGCGCTCGTTTCCCCGCTTAATGCGCTCGGTTCTATAAAAATTACCGATTACGCGGCTGTGCTTCTCGGCAAAAAGAGCGCGGAGAAGGTGTTCGGCGGAATAACGGTAGGCGAACTCATAGAATCCTTTGTACCCGATAAGTACGAAAACAACGAATTCGTCAAAGCCGTTTACGACGTGACCGTCGGCGGAATAGTACGCTATACCGTGGACTTTATAAAAACGAAAGACTTCAATCCTATTTACGAAAGAGTCGGCAAACAGCTCGACGGCGTTATTCTCGGCAGCGCAATCGCTCTCTTCTACCCCGATTGGGCTTCTAACTCCGCTTTAAGGGCTGTGGGCGACATTCTCATCACCGATTACCTCGATATGTTCGTCGGCAAAAAGTCGATTGACGCAACCGTCGGCGCGATAACGTTCGGAGAACTTCTCGGTTCGTTTATTCCCGACAAGTATGAGGACAACGAACTTGTAAAAGCCGTTTACGCGGTGACGGTAAGCAACGTTATAAACATCGTTTCGGACTTTGTCAAGACGAAGGACGGCAACGCGCTTTTCGACGATATTTACGCCTTGTTCGGCACGGTTCCGACGGGAAGTATTGTAGAACTTTTCTACGCCGATTACGAAAAGATAAGCCCGCTTAAAACGGCAGGCGAAATCGCCGTGATGGATTACATTTCGTTCGCGCTCGGCAAAAAGAGTGCGGAGAAGGTGTTCGGCGGCGTTACGGTAGGCGGACTTATTAAGTCCTTTATGCCCGAAAAGTGGAACGGAAACAAGTTTGTTGCCAACACTTACGATATTTCCGTAAAAGGCATTATCGATATAATAACCGACAAAACCGACAAGAAGGCTGCGGTATACGATTATCTCGTTACCGTTTACGGCGACACTTCTTTCGGCGATATCGTATCTCTATTTACGGATAAGTACACCGAGCTTTCCGTTACCAAATCGATTTGTTCGTTGGAACTTTGCGACGTTGCGGGAATATTCCTCGGTAAAAAATCCGTGTCCGGCGCGCTCGAAAAGATAACTCTCGGCGACTTGCTCGGCGATATCGTACCCGATAAGTATGACGACAACGAATTCGTAAAAGCCGTGTACGGCGTAACCGTCGGCGGAATAGTGGCGGACGTTGCAACAACCGTAAAGGATAAAAACGCAAACGCTATATATAATAGGATAACGGAAAAATTCGACGGCGTTGCTCTCGGTAGCGCGATTTCGCTCTTCTACGATAAGTGGGCGTCTAACTCCGCGCTTAACGTTATAGGCAGCGTTACGATTCCCGATTACGTTGGTTTGGCACTCGAAAAGAAGTCCGTAGAGGCTGTTTTCGGAGTGACGACGATAGGCGACGTCGTGAGCGGATTTATCAAGAAAGACGAAGTCAAGCAATCGGCGGTAATGAAGGCTTTGTTTGCCGTAAGCGTGAACGATATTATCGATTGCTCCACCGGCAAGGTCACGTTTAAGGATTTGACCTTCGACAAGCTCGGTGAACTTTCGGTAAACGACGCACAGGAACTTATCAACTCGATTGCAGGCACTTCCTTTGACATTGCGGCGGAAGCTCCTTACGGTAAAGACGCCGTAAGAAAGATTCTTTCCGTCAAACTCAACGACTTCAAGAAAGGCTTCAAGGACGGCGTTAAGAGTATATGCGCTTCGATAAGCGTAGGCGACGCCGCCGCGGATATCGTCAAAAAGGTCGCGGACAGACTCGGCGTCAATCAGGAATACGAACTAATTGACGGCAAGTACGTCGTAACCGGCGGATTTGACGTTCTCATGAACGATTACTACAACATTACCCTTTACGAACTCGTTAAAAACGCAACTAACTTAGGCTGGATAAAGGGCAAAATAAACAAGCCGTTCGGCGCGTATCTTAAAGACGTAATGACGGTTGTCGCAAACAAGATGCCTGCGTTCTATTCGGGCAGCGTATCCTTCGACGGCGAAACTTACGCGGCGACAGGCACGTATTCGGCTCTTCTCGAAGTTGTTCTTAACGTCACGCCCAAAGCGGTTTACGACGGATTAAAGGCTAACGGCAGCGATTACGTGTTCGGCGACGAAATGTTCGGCAAAGTAATGCTCGGCTATATCTTCGACGGCGGCAACAACACTTACTCGGAAGGCAAGTGGCTCGACAAGGACGGCGCGGAATACGACTTCGGCACGGGCGCGGAAGGCGTACTCAAAAAGACGATGTACTCGCTCACTGTCGGCGGCATTATGACCGGCAACGCTTACACGATAATTCTCGACGCCGTTAAGGACGTTCAGGTCGGCGAAGTCTTAGGTTACACTTACGACGAAACGACTAACGTCTGGATGGACGGAGAAACGGAAGTTAAAGGCGTTCTCGGCAAAGTCGCAAGCGAAAAGATAGGCAACCTCAATATGACGACCATCGACGGCTGGAAGATAGGCGAAATCTTAGGCTACACCTACTACGAAGCGACTAACACCTGGAAGAACGGAGGAGCGACCGTCACGGGCGTTATGGCTAAGATGGCTTCCGAAACGATAGGCGACCTCGATAACCTCGAAGCGACTGTCAAAGGCTGGACGATAACCGACGTTTTAGGCGAAACTGCGGTAAGCGGCAACAGGGTTCTCAAAATCGTAGGCAACACCCCGATAGGCGACCTTGCAAGCGGTATCAACAACGTGACGATAGGCGAAATAATGGGTTACACCTATGACGAAACTACGAAGAAGTGGACTACAATCGACAAAGACGGCAATAAAGTTGAAGCTAAAGGTGCCGCCCTCGCAATCGTTGACCTTAAAATTAAAGATGCCGACGGTACGACGATACAGAACAGAGTCAACAAGATGAGGGTTAAAGACCTTATCAAAACGGAAGGCACGCCGATGTCGCTTTTAGCAGACGAAGTAACCGTCGAGAACGCGGCGACAAAGATGCAGGAAAGACTGCAAACGGCGACCATTGCGGAAATGGGCGCGTACGGCATAATCAATCTGAACGCTGCTGTTGAAAAGAACGCTGACGAAACCACAACCGTCACCGTTGCTCAGGCTTTGGATAAGATATTCGAAGGCACCGGCGTTTCCTGGGAAGGCATGACCACCAAGGATTTGCTTACTAACTTAGTAACCGCCGCGTATAAAGCAAAGACGGCAACCCTGTAAATGCCCGTAAAACGCTAAAAACGTTTGACAAAACAATTATAATCTGTTAAAATATCAAAGCTCGGGGTAAACTCGGGCTTTGATAGGCGGATTTTTCCGCTTAATACGCCTTGTCCGGCGGCTGTGCCGGACCGAATAAGACCGGGAGGTAAAACACATGAAAAAGTACGAAATGCTTTATATTCTCGACAATGCGATCGCGGACGAAGCTAAGGAAGCTATCATAGCTAAGTTCGAGCAGCTCGTTAAGGATAACGGCGGCGTAGTCGAAGGTTCCGATAAGTGGGGCGCAAAAAAGCTTGCTTATCTCATCAACGACAAGCCCGAAGGGTATTACGTTCTTCTCACGTTCGAATCCGAACCGAG
>CAKQSU010000021.1 GCA_934273135.1 uncultured Clostridia bacterium | reverse complement strand
TAACTTTTAATAGTTTTGCGCTACTTAGTTATATTGGCGCAAAAAATTCAAGCTAAAAATCGGCGTAATATACGAGTTTGATATGCGTTATAGGCTGAAATTTAGAATATTGTTGCTTTTATTGCGATTTTAGTACGCACTAAGACAGGTTGATGACGCAGACTAAATTGTGGATAACTCTTGCGCACGGTAGATAACAAGATGTAGATTGTGCTAAATCGGTCGGTTAGTTTTTTCTCTCGCCGCCCCCGTTAAGCTTCTGAACTCTTCAGGTAAGACTAAAAAAGCCGCTTGTATGAGAGAGAATGATATATAAAAGTATTGAAGTAAAATATCAACCATTCTGCCTCGTTGCGTTTAAATATAATGCAGACTTCCTCTTGTGCCGAAGAACAACCGTCGTGCTGTCGTAGCTCTATCACCCCACCAACCTTCCCCCGATTGCGAAGCAATCTTCGCGGGGTAGACTTTCCCGATATCGGGAAAGGTGGCACGCCTTTGGCGTGACGAAGGAGTCGGGGGACCGTAGTCGCGGCGACGGTGGATGAGGGGATAATAAGCAAATCCTCATGATAAAAATGAATATTTTCTTCAATTTTTTTGTTTTTTATACCGTTTTTTCATCATTTTCTCGGCTTTGGCTCAAAGGCTCTTCCGTGAAACATTTTTTATACCCACATTTTTATTTTTGAGTTTCCTTTTTGAGGCAAATTCTTAGGTTTTGGGGTGTTTTTGCCCGTTTTAGGGGCAAAAACGGCTAAATTCTTTCGCTTTTTGTTGTGTTTTTAGACACAAAAACTAAAAGGGTTAGCCAAAAAATTACCCTGTTTTTTGCCGGCGTGAAACATTTCGGGTTTTTAACCCCCCGAAAGCGCGTGTTTCACGTGAAATATTTATGAATAATTTACTTATTTTTTATGCATTTTGGCATATAATCCTAAGGCGTGTTTGCTTAATATACGGTTTTTGCCTAAAAAAAAGAGAAGTCTAACTTGCAGTAATAACTGTTAGTTTGGCAACTATAATGAAAAGTGTGTATATGTATCGATCACCCCTCTTTGTGCCGGCAATATCGGCTGACAAACTACATTTTTGCATATAAAGCTAAAAACATAGCAGAACTATTGTTTTGAATAAAAAAAGGCAGCACATCTTGTATGCGCTTTAAAATCAGCATTTTTAAAACCACAGTGGCGCAAGAGTTATATCGAAGCGCAAAAATTGTTTCACGTGAAACAAAACGTAACGCAAAAGCAAAAGTTAAAATGCAAAAAATAGTATAAGTTGTCGGTTTGTGTAAAAAAGAGAAAAAAACAAAAGAAAAATTAAGAAAAAACAACTAATTTGTAATACAGAATAGTAATAAAAACTTTCTGACCAAGCAAAAACGGATTCTGTGTCATTGCGTTTAAAACGGTATTAAAATTAGGGAAAGTATCGATAATTATATGAGAAATACTGATAATATGGTTCGCCTGTTTCGTTCTTTTTATCTTTTTTATTGAGTAAAAAAACGAATTATAAAGCGGTAACGTGTCGAAATTGATATGTAAATATCCGGCGTTACTAAACGCAAATATTGATTATAGTTTGAAAATATATATAAAACTGCAAAAATGATGAAAGAAATGGCTGTCAATTTAAACGAAATGACACAGAATAACGTAGTGTTCAGTCAGAGAAAAAATTCTGCCTTTCTGTGTGGCAATACAACTAATTTTTATTGCTATGTGATAAGTGACAAAGGATGGTGCTTTGAAATTTGAAAAACAAATAAAATCAACGCAAAAATATTATGGTTGCAAAATACTTCTTTCTTCGGGAATAAAATTTGTCGTTTGATAATCAATAAATTGCTAAACACCGAAAAAAGCACAAAAATTTAAACGTTCTGACACAGAATGCCTTGATGTTTTTTCCGGCTAATCTAAGACAGATTCTGTATGACGAATCGGTCGATTTTTCTTATTATCGAAAACAAGAATTTATAGGGTGCTTTAAAATCAGTAAATTTATAAAAAACGACGCAAAATATTTAAGATTGTTATATTTGTTAGGAAAAGACTAATTATTGTTAGAAAGTTGGCAAAAATCAAGAAAAACGGCGAAAAATTATAAGCAATTCAGACGTTCTGAGACAGAATGGCTTCGCGATTGGTCGGACTAAAATTTTACTCATTCTGCGAGTAAAAAAGAGGTTTTTTTCGATAATTTTGCTAACTTAAAAAGAGGGTGTAAGATTAAAACGATATGTTTAATTATATATTTTTAATCGTATAAAATTCCGATAATTAACCAAGCTTGACGACAATCCCATTGATTTTTCCTTAGAAAGAACAGAATTGGCTGTAAGTTAGCTTTTTTTAATACTAAAACATATATGTAGTGGTCGAAAAGCAGCAAAAATCATTGCGTTATGCTTGTTTTTGTTAAATATAGCGTTATTTTTAATGTAGCGCATAGATTTTTGTAATTGTAATGGGATTTTTGTTAAAATTGTAAGAAGAAAGAGTAAAAATACGCTGATAAAGTGAATTAAATGGCTAAAAATACAAATTATTGTGCGCTTATACCAATTTGCGCTTGTTAAAATATTGTGCGTTATCATTTTTTGATATATTTATGCGCTTATGGCGCAACATGTATTTGCGTGGCGCAAATAAAATTTAATAAGGATTGACTTAATATACCCTCAATAAAAGTTGAAAAGTGAAAGTTTAGACTTGTGGCGAATTATATAATATAAATAATTCACATTTAAAAACATTTTACGCACGAACATCGATTGCAGGAGGGGAATATTGCGCCGTTAGGCATATCGCTTGCGTCTTTGGCGCAAATATCGATTTACATAAATATCCCCTCATCCACCGTCGCCGCGACGACGGTCCTCCTTCTCCACAAGGGCGAAGGTCGATAATTTTCAACATTACTGTGGATAACTATCTATTAACACTATATTATCAAATTAAACCGTAGAAAATCAGTGAGTTATCCACAACAACGTCGATAACCCTAACAAAATCAGGTGTTATGGTCGCATAAGATATACACTTTATAGTGTTTTTGAGTTTTTCATGTTAAAGTATTCGATATAGAGAGATGTGCCGGTGTTTCCGTTGTTTTTCGGATAATATAAGCTGCGCTTTTGTCAAATTCTTGCGCCATATCTTATTGAGCTTGTATTTTTAATCGACACCGAAAAATTCTTTAATAACGTTTAAAACTTTTTCTCTGCTTGATTTTTTTACTACTTTTCTTTTTTTGTGTGTATTAAACAATCTTTTTTAATAGGCGAACATTCAACTTTTTTTAAGCCGCAAAACTGTCTTTTTGCGCCGGCGCAAGGGAAAACAACATGTGAAACAAATGCCCGTATAAGTCGATTAACGGCGCAAAAATAGTGGTGTTTCACAACTGTAAGCTAAAAAACGACAAAAGAAAAGGGCTAAGATAACAAAAAAAAGCAATTAAACTTGACGATAAACAAATTTAAAAATTACGTCATTGTTGTCGGCTTTGAAATTGTATAAAAAAAGCCGAGAAAATAGACGATTATTTTATTGCTAAAAAAATATTTATATGGTAAAATAATTAAACTAATATTAACTATAATAGGATTAGACTAATATTAACTATAATGTAGGGCGGATATCCCGCCCGGAGGATATCGAATGAAAAACACTACCAAGGCACTGCTTGCCTTCCTTGTCGTGCTTATTCTCGTTGTGCTTGTTTCTTCGTTTGCGTACAGCAACAACGCGAAGAGTATTACGGCAACCGAATTTTTTGAAAATGCCGGCGTGTCGTTTGTCGATACGTCGAATAAAGATTCCTTAGAATTTAAGCAAAAATATGGGGACGCGGCGTATATCGGCGACGGATTTGTAATCTACAAAGGCGAAGAAAAGAGCAAAATAGACAAAATCATCGTTGACGTTTACAATTTGAAAGGGTACAAGAACAACAAACTTGTTTTCCAAAGCAGCTACGGCAGAAACGACGGCATATACGATAAAGTCATTATCGGCTTGCAGACTTGCAACATAAAAATCGGCTATACCGACCCCAACTCCGGTTCGGTGTGGTCTAACCTTATAATGCCGCTTTGCATGATGGGCATAGCGATTTTCTTAATCGTTATGTTTATGCGCCAGATGGGTTCGGGCAACAAAAACGCTTTTGACTTCGGCAGAACAAAGGCTCAGGTCATCACGAACACGCGCGTTCGTTTTGCGGACGTTGCGGGCGCGGAGGAAGAAAAACTCGAACTTCAGGAAATCGTGGACTTTTTGAAAGCTCCGCAAAAGTACACCGCGCTCGGCGCAAAAATCCCGAGAGGCGTGCTTTTGGTGGGCAACCCCGGTACGGGTAAAACGCTTTTCGCGAAAGCCGTTGCGGGCGAAGCAAACGTTCCGTTCTTTTCTATAAGCGGTTCCGACTTCGTTGAAATGTTCGTCGGCGTAGGCGCGTCGAGGGTAAGAGATTTGTTCAACACGGCGAAAAAGAATCAGCCGTGCATAGTCTTTATCGACGAAATCGACGCGGTAGGCAGACAGCGCGGCGCGGGATTAGGCGGCGGAAACGACGAACGCGAACAAACGCTCAACCAGCTTCTCGTTCAGATGGACGGTTTTGAAAGCAACGAAGGAATAATAGTCATGGCGGCGACCAACCGCGCGGACGTTCTCGACCCCGCGCTTTTGCGCCCGGGCAGATTTGACCGTCAAATCTACGTCAATATGCCGGACGTGCGCGGCAGAGAAGCTATTCTAAAAGTTCATGCACGCAATAAACCGTTAGCTCCCGACGTCAATTTTAAAGTTTTGGCGCGTATGACGAGCGGGTTTTCCGGCGCAGACCTTGCAAACCTCCTGAACGAAGCGGCTATTCTCGCCGCGAGAGCCAACAAAAAATATATCACGAATTCCGACCTTTACGAGAGTATCGATAAGGTTATGTTAGGGCCGCAGAAAAAGAGCCGCCTCGTAACGGAAACGGACAAGCGCATTACGGCTTACCACGAATCGGGGCATGCGATAGTCGCAAAACTAATGCCTAACTGCGACCCCGTTCACGAAGTTTCCATTATTCCGAGAGGAATGGCGGGCGGATACACGATGACGCGCCCCGACAACGACGACAGCTACTATACCCGTTCGAGGCTTCTCGACAATATAGTCATGACGATGGGCGGAAGAGCTGCGGAAGCGATCGTTTGCAAGGAAGTAACGTCCGGTCCTTCTTCCGATATCGTCAGCGCGACGAGAACGGCGAGAAGAATGGTTACGCAGTTCGGTATGAGCGACAAGATAGGTCCCGTTTCTTACGGCGACAACGAGGAAGTTTTCCTCGGCAGAGACTATCAGACGAGGGCAGGGTATAGCGACGACACGGCGAAAGAAATCGACGAAGAAGTCCGCCGTATCGTGAACGACGGATACAAAAAAGCCGTTGACACGCTCACCGCAAACAGAAGTCTCCTTGACGTTATGGCTCGCGTTCTTATCGAAAAAGAAACTATCTTCACCGAAGAAGTCGATATGATTATGTCCGGGAAAACCGCGGAAGAGGTTATCGAATATATGGACAAAAAAGAGGACGTAGACCCGCTGACCCGCGAAACGAAAAGTGAAGAAAAAGAGGCGCAACAGGAAAGCGGCGAAAACGAGCAAAAAGAATAAAACGGGCAATAATCGACTTATTGACTGATTTTTATAAAAAAACAAAGCACGAAGGGAAAGAAAATGGGAAGAATAATCGCTATTTCAAACCAGAAAGGCGGCGTCGGAAAAACTTCGACATGCATTAACCTTGCCGCCGGCATAGCAAAGAAAGACAAAAAGGTTCTTATCGTAGATATGGACGCGCAAGGCAACGCCACGACGGGCTTGGGCATAGGCAAATCTTCGTCGCGCGTTTCCGCATACGACGTTCTTATCGGCTCTTCCTCGGCGAAAGAAGCCATAATAGAAACAAAGGTAAAAAACCTCGATATTCTCCCCTCGTCTATAGACCTTGCAGGGGCGGAAGTGGAACTCGTGACGCAAAGCCGCCGCGAAAAACGGCTTGCCTTGGCGATACGCGGCTTAAAGGAAGATTACGATTATATCTTCATCGACTGCCCGCCCGCAATAGGGCTCTTGACGATAAACGCGCTTGCCGCCGCCGACGGCGTGCTTATCCCCATACAGAGCGAATATTACGCGCTCGAAGGATTAAGCCAGCTTATGAACACCGTAAAGCTTGTCAAAAAAGCTCTCAACCCCGCGCTTGAAATCGACGGAGTGGTTATAACCATGTACGACGGGCGCGCGCTTATTTCGCGCCAGATACGCGAAGAAATAACAAAGTTTTTCGGGGACAAAGTTTTTGAAACGGTCATTCCGAGAAACATAAGGGTTTCGGAAGCGCCGAGTTACGGCGTACCGGTAATAGATCACGACAAAAGGTGCCGCGGCACTTTGGGATACCTTGCTTTGACGGACGAATTTTTATCGAGGAGTTATTGATTTACCATGGCTAAAGGATTAGGAAAAGGATTTGCGGCTTTACTTGCCGACACACAGGAAGATTACAGCAAATTTTCCTTCGACAACTACGGCGAAGAAGGCGTAGAAATGAAGAACAGCGTCATCGAGATAGAAACGAGCCTCATCGACGCTAACCCCAACCAGCCGAGAAAGGTTTTTGACCAGACGGCTCTCCGCGAACTTGCCGATTCGATCACGATGCACGGCGTTATTATGCCTATCGTCGTCAACAAAAAGGGCGACAGATACATGATAATCGCGGGCGAAAGACGGTGGAGAGCAAGCAAGCTTGCCGGCAAAACGACCGTTCCCGCAATCGTAAAGGACTATACCGAAAGACAGGTTAAGGAGATTTCCTTAATCGAAAACTTGCAGAGAGAGGACCTCAACCCCATCGAAGCCGCAAACGCGATGAAGCAGCTTATGGACGAGTACGACATAACGCAGGAAGACTTAGCCGAACGCATCGGCAAAAGCCGCTCCGCAATCGCGAACACGCTTCGCCTTCTTTCTCTCCAACCGGAAGTTATCGACCTCGTGTCGGGCGGCGCGCTCTCGCAAGGTCATGCAAGAGCCTTAATCACGCTTCCCCGCGCCGAACAGGTGTCAATCGCCCGTAAGGCGGTCGAAAAACGCTTTTCCGTCCGCGAAGTGGAACAAGCCGTAAAAGACTATTACAACCCGCCGGAAGAGGCGAGAAAGGCTAAAAAAGCCCGTCAGGAAGCCCTGATGAGCGTTGAACTTAAAGACCTTATCGTGAGAATGCAACGCGGATTCGGCACGAAAGTTTCCGCTATCGGAAACGACAAAAAGGGCAGAATTTACATAGATTATTATAGTCGCGACGATCTTGACAGAATCTCCGCGCTTTTGGACAAAATGGGCGAGGAAAACTAAGTAAAAAGCGGCTGAAAGTCGTGTTTATTAAAGCGGGCGGTTTTGTCCCGCTTTAATAGTGTTTAAGGATATCGGGGCATAAAAGAAAAATCACCCGGCAAAGGAAAAGTAAAATGAACGAAGCGATTGTGTTTGAAAACGTCGATTTTGCTTACGACGAAGGCGAAAAGAACGTCGTCGAAGATCTCTCTTTCAAGGTGGAAAGGGGTTCTTTCGTCGCGCTCGTCGGGCGTAACGCAAGCGGTAAATCGACGGTAGCAAAGCTCGTTAACGGGCTTATAGCCCCGCTTTCCGGGAAAATCACCGTTTTGGGGCTGGACGCGACGGACGAAAACAATTCCTTTGAGATACGCAAGCGTTGCGGAATAGTTTTTCAAAACCCCGACAATCAGACGGTTGCGACCATCGTTGAGGACGACGTTGCTTTCGGACCCGAAAACATAGGAGTAGAAAGGGAAGAAATCGGGAAAAGAATAGATTTTGCTTTAAAGGCGACGGGGACGGAATCGTTCAGGTTTTCTTCCGCGTCGAGACTGTCCGGCGGGCAGAAACAGCGCGTCGCGATAGCGGGAGTTCTCGCTATAAAGCCGGAGATACTCATTTTAGACGAATCGACTTCCATGCTCGATCCGCGCGGCAGGCGCGAGGTTATGGACGTCGTGAAAAATCTCAATAAGCTCGGCATGACGGTCATTGTGATAACCCATTACATGGACGAAGTCACCGATTGCGACGAGGTGCTTGTTATGGGCGGGGGCAGGCTTTTAAGAAGCGGTACGCCCGAAGAAATTTTTGCCGACGAAGATCTTTTGGCCCGCGCGGGGCTTGAACTTCCCGTCCCTGCGAAGATAGCCAAACTTTTGAGAAAAAAGGGCGTAAAAATAGGTCAACCGCTCACCAAGGAGGCGTTGAAAGACGAATTATGCGTATTGTTGCAAGAAACATAGAATTTTCATACAATAAGGGCGCAAAGTTTGCCGTCGCCGCGCTCGACGGAGTTTCTCTCGAAATAGCCGAGGGCGAGTTTTTCGGCATAATCGGGCATACGGGTAGCGGAAAGTCAACCTTCATTCAGCATCTGAACGCTTTAGTGCCGCTCCAAAAAGGCGAACTTTTCGTCGGCGATTACGACCTTACGCCTTCAAAGAAGAAAAAGGATAAAGTTAAGCTCAAAGATTTGAGAAAAAGCGTGGGAATGGTCTTTCAATACCCCGAATATCAGCTTTTCGCCGAAACGGTCTATGAGGACGTCGCTTTCGGTATTCGCAATTTCTTAGCGGAAAAAGACGAAAAAAAGGTTGAAGACTTAGTGCGGAGCGCGCTTGAAAAGGTCGGGCTTAACTATGCGGAAATAAAGGACAAGTCGCCGTTTGCTCTTTCGGGCGGGCAAAAAAGAAGAGTTGCGATAGCGGGAGTTATCGTGGTCGAACCGCAAGTACTCGTGCTTGACGAGCCTTGCGCAGGGCTTGACCCCGTCGGAAAAAAGGAGCTTTGGGAGCTTTTGCATTATTTACACAGAACGACGGCGAAAACAATAATCGTCGTGTCGCATGACATGAACGACGTTGCCGAACAATGTACTAAAGCGGCGATGTTTTCGGACGGCAAAATAATTGCTTCAGGGAAGCCCAAGGAATTGTTTTCCGATAGAGAACTTATAGAAAAGGCCGGGCTTGACGTACCCGTGACGGCGTACTTAAAAGACGAATTAAGCCCGTGCTTAGACGATTTGGACACCGACTTCAAGATAGCGGATTTTGCGGAAAAACTTGCAAAAAAGCTGAACTCAAAAGGACAATCAAAAACATAAAACAAGCCGATAACAGGCTTATAGCGCAACTTTTTATTAAAGAAAAGAAAAAAGGTAAACATGCTTAACGACGTAGCCTTCGGGCAGTACTATCCCGTGCAATCGGCGGTTCACAAAATGGACCCCCGCGCAAAGATAGTCTTTTTAATCGCATATATAGTTGTTATATTCCTCGTCAAAAACTTTTTCGGGTTTTTAGCGGCGGGGGCTTTCGTCGTGCTTGCCGTTGTCTTTTCCCGCGTGCCGTTTTTCAAAGTTTTAAAGAGCATAAAAGCGATACTCGTGCTTATCGTAATCACCTTTTTAATTAACCTTTTATTACACGAGGACTCGGACGCGAAAATTTACTGTTCGTTCTGGGTTTTTAAGATAACGGACAAATCGATTGAGTTTGCGCTGTTTATGGCGTTGAGGCTCATATATCTCGTACTCGGCAGCTCCGTTCTTACGCTCACAACGACGCCCGTTGCGCTGACCGACGGCATAGAATCGCTTTTGAAGCCTCTAAAAGTCGTAAAATTCCCCGTTCACGAACTCGCGCTTATAATGAGCATCGCGCTCCGCTTTATCCCGACGCTTATGGAAGAAACCAACAGAATAATTTCGGCGCAAAAGGCAAGGGGCGCGGATTTTGACAGCGGCAATCTTTTTAAAAAGGTAAAAGCGTTGCTTCCCGTGCTGATACCGCTTATCGTGTCGGCGTTCCGCCGTGCGGACGAGCTGGGAGAAGCTATGGACGCGCGCTGTTATTCGGGCAGTAAAAACCGCACTAAGTATAAAAAACTCACGTTTACTTATCGCGACCTTATCGCTCTTTTTGTGATGGGCGCGTTGTACGCGGGCGTGATACTTCTTAACATTTACGGGGTGAACGTCATATGAGAATAAAATTAACGGTTTGTTATGACGGGACTTTATATTGCGGCTGGCAACGACAGAAAAACGGCTTTACCGTTCAGGAAGCCTTAGAGCAAGCCGTCGAAACCCTTACGGGCGAAAAGGTCGCCGTGACGGGAAGCGGCAGAACCGATTCGGGGG
>CAKQSU010000020.1 GCA_934273135.1 uncultured Clostridia bacterium | reverse complement strand
GCTTTTCGTTATGCCCGGCGTTCCGCAATATCTTACTTTTTCCGCGGCGGTTGCGGCTTTAAAGGGGATAGAAAAGGGCGACCCGCTTTTATCCTTGACGGGGTTTTTGATAAACGCGCTTGACGACCTCGGGTTCGGCATGGAGCTTTCCTGCTGCAAAGCTTGCGATAAAGAGATAAAAGAAAGGGCTTTTTTCGATTTTCCTTCCTCCGCGGTTTACTGCCTTTCCTGCGCGCCGCAAGGCGCAACCGAGATAAGGTTTTCAACCTTTTCGGTATTGTCTCATCTTTCTTCTGTTCCCGTCGAAGATTTAAAAAATAGCGATTTATCGACTTATAGCCCCGCTTTTGACGACGAAAGAGCAAAAAAATCGGCTATAAAGATGCTTGATTTTTACATAGAAGAAAAAACGGGTTACGCCGTTAAAACTTTAAAAGAATTACTTGAAATTATCTGAACAACGAAAAAAGAGGTAAAAATGAAATACAAACTTGCCGTATTCGATATGGACGGCACTATCTTAGACACTTTAAGCGATTTGACGGCTTCTACGAACTATGCTTTAAAAGCCGCCGCTCTTCCCGAAAAAACGCGCGAGGACGTGCGCAGATACATAGGCGACGGCGTGAAAGAGTTAATCGAACGCGCGTGCGCGCCCGTCACCGACGAAAAGATTATCGAAAAGGTTTTTGTCGCGTTTAGCGAGTATTACAAGGCGCACGGCGAGGACTTGACAAGACCGTACCCCGGGATTGTGGAAGCGATAAAAACATTACGCGCGAACGGCATAAAAACGGGCGTTGTTTCAAACAAGCTCGAATACGCGGTTATTCCGCTTGCGGAAAGGTATTTTCCGTCGCTCTTCGACTATATCGCAGGTGATAAAGAGGGCGTGAGAAGAAAGCCGTACCCCGACCCTATTTTAAACGCTATCTCCGCCATGGGCGAAACGAAAGAAACGACCGTTTATATAGGCGATTCCGACGTGGACGTTAAAGCGGGCTTCAATGCGGACGTTGACGTTATCTCCGCGGGCTGGGGGTATCGAAGCGAAGAGTTTTTGCTTGAAAACGGTGCGAAAAACATTGTTTTTTCCGCGGAAGAAATGTTGAAAAAAATACTCGAATCTTAAGCTTTGTAGAAAAAAAAGACCGCCGAAAAAGGCGGTTTTTTAATGAGAAAAGTTATTTTAATCTGATTATTTTGAAGCTCAAAAGAATGACGAGTTGCGCGGGCGCGCCGATTATGAAAATCAGCCAGTAGGCGGTCGAAGTGACGTGCAAGACTATCAAAAACGCGTCTAAAAGTATCGCCCAAACGATAGCCGTTACCGAAAGCATTTTGCAAGTCTTGTTAAACCACAGGCTTGAAAGTATCGTAAGCACGACGGCAAAAGCGGGCAAAGGATAAACGAAGCAGTAAATCGGGTTTCTTGCGGAGGGCAACGCGCCTTGCAGAATAACGAACGTTGCGCATTCTACGGCGACGATTGCGATAAGCACGAGCAGAGTTATGACGGCTCTGTTCTTTTTTACCGTTTTTTTAGGCATCGGAAGGACTTCTTCCTTTACAAGCGAATCGAGCGACACGCCGAAAAGGTCTGCAATGGATATAAGAGCGGTAACGTCCGGCACGGCTTCGGCTCTTTCCCATTTTGAAACGGCTTTGTCCGAATAATTGAGTTTTTCCGCAAGTTGAAGCTGAGTAAGCCCGGCGTTTTTTCTAAGCGTAACAAGCCTCTGAGCGAAAACTTCTTTAACGTCCATTTTTACCTCCTAAGCAATTTAAGTTCTAAGTAATTGTAGCATATACTTGACCGAAAATCAAGTAAAAAACGCTGTATAACGCCCTTTCTACCGTGAGTAGAGTGTGAAAAAGCTTACTCTACCGCAAAAAACTTTTCGTTATAGCAAAAATTTTACAAGTAGGTTGAAAAAATCAGATAAAAGTCGTACAATACGGGCATAAATAAACGCGAGGTGTCGGCAATGAAAAAGCTTATTACGGTATTCGGTGATTCGATAGGAAAGGGAATAATGACGGACGGCGAAAAGTTGTTTTTCGGTACGGGCGCAGTCGATATTTTAAAGGGAGAGTACGATTTGAAAATCGAAAACAAGTCCGCTTACGGGCAGTCGCTGAAAAGAATGATGGCGCGCGAGGAGATAGATAAGTACTATCAAACGGTGTCGGAGGATAAAAGCGAGAGGGTTGCCGTTCTCGAACTCGGCGGAAACGACGCGGACTTCGATTGGAAAAAGGTTGCGGCAGACCCTAAGGGCGAACACACTTCAAAAACCACGCCGGAAGAATTTTTTTCGCTCTACAAATCCGCACTCGAAAAATTGTCCTTTTATTGCGAAAAGGTTTACGTTTGCTCGCTCGTGCCGGTAGAAAGCGGAAGATTTTTTAAAAACGTTATATCGCGTACGGCGGACGGCAACAAAGTTTTGGAATACTTTAACGGCGACGTTAATACCGTTTATCGTCATCAGGAAATAATGAACAACCTCGTTGTGCGCGCGGCGGATTCGAAAGGTTACGAGGTAATCGATTTAAGGTACGCTTTTTTAAAAAGCCTCGATTTTTCTTCGCTTATGTGCCTTGACGGAATACACCCGAACGCAAACGGACAAAAGCTCATCGCTTCCTCTTGCCGCCGCTTTGCCGCCGTGTAACAAAAACGCATTGTAATCGCGCGGCTCGGCTCTTTAATGACGGGCAAAAAGCTTGATTTAGCGTAAAATTTGTGGTAAAATAAAAAGAAAAAGGATTTTTGCCATGGATTATCGTTGGGACTTGTCCGTTTTGTACGACGGGATTGAAACCGAAAAATATCATAAGGACGAAAAACTGCTTTCCGAGTGTGTTTCAAAGCTTGTTTCGTTGTCCGAAAAAACAGGAAAAATTGCCGATAACGAACTTATAGACGGGTATTTGAGAATAAACGAGCAGCTTACATTAACGGAAGAGCGGTTATTTTCTTATCTTAATTTGCGCTTTGCGACAAATTCCGACGACCTCGAAGCAAAAAGTCAATTCGGAAAAATAATAAGCGTTGCGAACGAAGCCGCCGAACCCGAAGCGGTAATCGAAGCTTATATCGGAAAGATTGAAAACTTAGACGAGCTTATCGCCGAAAACGAATTTTTTGCTCAATACGCGTATTTGCTCACAAACCTGAAGCGTGACGCAAAGTATCTTTTAAAGGGCGGCGAAGAAAACATCCTCGCAAAAGCCGACGTTTATTCCGGGCAGGCTTGGAGCGATTTGCAAACGACGCTCACTTCTTCCTTGAAAATCCCTTTTAACGGCGAAATTTTAACCTTGTCGGGCATAAGGAACCTTGCCTACGACAAGGACGAAAGCATAAGGAAAGCCGCGTACGAAGCGGAACTCAAAGCTTACGACAGCATAAAAGAATCGGTCGCTTTTTGCTTAAACAGCATCAAAATGCAAGCGATAACGGAAGCCGAACTAAGGGGCTATTCTTCCGTCGAGGACAAAACGCTTAAAAAATCACGCGTGAAAAAGGAAACGCTCGACGCGCTTTTAAAAGCCATCGAAAAATCATTGCCGGCGTTCAGACGGTATTTTAAAAAGAAGGCTCAAATTTTAGGTGACAAAAACGGACTGCCTTGGTACGACTTGTTCGCGCCCGTATCTTGCGGGGGTGACGAGCAAACGTTTACGCCCGAGAGCGCGAGGGATTATCTTGTCAAAGTTTTTTCGCCCGTAGATAAAGAGCTTGCCGACATGATAGAAGAAGCCTTTGATAATAGATGGATAGACTTTTACCCGCGCGCCGGAAAAACGGGCGGGGCGTTTTGCATGGAACTTTTAGAGCAGAAGCAGTCGAGAGTGCTTACGAACTTCGGCGGAAAGTTTACCGACGTTATGACGCTTGCGCACGAATTGGGGCATGCCTATCACAACCTCAACCTTTATTATAATCCGCCGCTTTCGACCTCGTATTCTATGCCCGTTGCGGAAACGGCGTCAAACTTCAACGAAGTAATCGTGATGGATTACGCGCTTAAAAACGCAAAGTCGAAATCGGAAAAGCTTGCGCTTTTAGAGGGCAAGCTTTCGGACACGGCGCAGATTATTTGCGACATTTACTCGCGTTACCTTTTTGAAAAATCGGTAATCGAGCATCGAAAGGAAGTTTTCAATAATGCGGACGGCTTTGCCGAAGAAATGATAAAAGCGCAAAAATCCTCTTACGGCGACGGGCTTGACGAAAACTTTCTGCACCCTTACATGTGGGTTTGCAAAAGCCATTATTATTCGGCTTTTCTGTCGTTTTACAACTGGCCGTACGCGTTCGGCGGGCTTTTTGCGCAGGGGCTTTTTGCGGAATACGTTAAGCGCGGGCAGAGTTTTATTCCCGACTACAAAAAAATGCTTAAAAACACTCCCGTTTGCGACGCGGAAGAGGTTGCTAAGATTGCCGGCGTCGATTTGACGGACGAAAAATTCTGGGAAGAGGGCTTAGCTTACTTTGAAAACTTAATCGAAGAGTTCTGCTCGCTCTCGGACGAACTTTTTAATCTTTGACGTTCTCGGACGAATTTTTTAATAAAAAAACTATGAAAGAAATTGTTACTTACAGCGCGGAAGAAACTTTTTCCGTTGCAAAAGAATATGCGAAAACGCTTGAAAAAAACGACGTAGTCTTATTGAAAGGCGAAATGGGCGCGGGCAAAACCGTCTTTGCGAAAGGCGTTGCGAAAGGACTCGGGATAGAGGACGAAGTGACTTCCCCGACGTACGCTTACATGAACGACTACGACGGAATTTTGTATCATTACGATTGTTACCGCTTATCTTGCGGCGAACAAGCACTTGCCTTGGGGTTGACCGACTACTTCGACGCGGGCGGAATTTGCTTAATCGAATGGAGCGAAAATATCTCTTCGGTTTTGCCTAAAAAGGTAAAAACCGTGACGATAGAGGATATAGGCGAGGGCAAAAGGAGAATAACTTTATGAATTATCTTGCGATTGACACGAGCGGGGATTATTTGTCGGTAGTTCTTAAAATCGGCGAAAAAACCCACGAATATTTTACTTTTCTTGCGGGAGTCAAGCAGTCGGAAAAGTTAATGGTAGCGATAGAAGAAGCCTTTTTAACTCTTGACGCAAAGCCTTCCGATATAGACGTTTTTGCCGCGGTCACGGGTCCGGGGTCTTTTACGGGGATAAGGATAGGCGTTGCCACAATAAAAGGTTTTGCCGACGCGCTGAATAAAAAAGTTCTCGGCGTAACCGTTTTCGACGCGCTTTCATATACTGAGGTAGAAGACAAAATTCTCACGGTAGTGAACGCCAACCACGGCAACTTTTACGTTGCGGGCTTTGCGGACGGGAAAGAAAGTTTTGCGCCGAAGTTTGTCTGTGCGGCGGAGTTTGAAGAGCTTTTAAAAGAGTATTCGCCGATAGCTTACGAAGAAATACCGAACGTCGACGTCAAGGTCGTTTCGGTTATCGAGGGGCTTAAAAAAGCAGTCGAAAAAAACTTGGAAAAAGCGAGCGGCGATACCGATTCCGTCAAGCCGTTTTATCTGAGATTATCGCAGGCGGAAGAAGGCAGAAAATGATTATCCGCGAGTGGAAAATTGCCGATAACGAAGTTATAGAGGGGCTTGAGAGGGAATGTTTTAAAACGCCCTGGACAAAAGAAATGCTCGACGGCTCGTTTACGCTTAACAATTTTAAGGGCTTTATCGCGGACGAAAACGGCGTGATAGTCGGGTACGTCGGCGTGATTTACGACGATTGGGACGGCGAAATTTTAAACGTCGCCGTGAAAAAAAGCGAAAGGAAAAAAGGTTACGGCAAAGCTTTGATGCAAAGCGCGCTTGATTTTTTAAAGGAAAAGGGCAAAGAAAACGTCTTTTTGGAAGTAAGAAGAAGCAACCTTGCCGCGCAAAATCTTTACTTTTCGCTCGGGTTTACAAAAATAGGCGAAAGAAAAAAATATTACGAAAATACGGAAGATGCGTTCGTGCTTGGAAAAAAGCTGAGGTAAAACTTATAAAATTCGTCTTTAACGGTATGTTCGTAACCGTAGTAGGAGAAGGCGAAAGCCTTCTTTTTCTTCCCGGTTTTTTATGCGGAAAGGAAATATTCGACAAACAGATAGCGTACTTTTCGCGTTTTTACAAGGTCATCGCGCCGTCGCTCCCGGGGTTCGGAGGCTCAAAATTTAACGGCGAAACGACGATCGGGGATTACGCAAAAAAAGTTTCCGAGCTTATCGACGAGTATTCGGACGGAAAAGTCAACATCGTGGCGCACTCCTTCGGCGCGAGAATCGTTTTGAAGCTTTTGCCCGACGAAAGGGTTGATAAAATAATAATAACGGGCGGCGCGGGCTTGAAGCCTAAACGCAAAATAAGCTATTATTTAAAGGTTTTTAGGCACAAAATAAAGCAGAAATTGGGGCTTGACGTATCCGCAGACGGCTCGGCGGATTATAAGCTTTTACCACTTGATATGAGAAAAACTTTCGTAAACGTCGTGAACGAACATTTGGATTATAAGCTAAAAGAAATCGATAATAAAACGCTTCTTGTTTGGGGCGAAAAGGATACCGAAACGCCGCTTTATATGGGAAAGCGGTTTAAAAGGGGACTAAAAAATTCCGAGCTGGTGACTTTAAAAAACGCGGGGCATTTCGCCTTTTTAGATTGCCCGTCGACGTTCAATTTTCTCGTTAAGGATTTTTTGCAAAATGACGGATAAATCGACTTATAGCGTGACTTTTGCTCTTATTTTCATCGCTTTTTGTTGCGTTTTTTGCGCTTTTATAAACGCGCTTAAAGCTAAAAAAGAATTGGCGGTTTTGCAGAGAAGCGGGTACAAGTTAAGCGGTTATTTTTCTTGGCTTTTCAAAAAAGGTAAGCTTAGATTTTTAAAACGCATTTTTGTAGCCCTCGCGCAAATTCTTATCGTGCTTTGCTTTGTGTTGCCGACGGCAAAACTAAATTTTTCACCCTTTTTAACGGGCGGAATATATATTGCTTTGTGCGCCTCTGCATTGTTTTTCGGTCGCAGAGAAAAGTCGAAAACGCCGTTCGTTTACACTTCGAGGGGCAAAAGGCTTTTGGCGGCGTTTACCGTTTTGCTTACTGCGTTTTCTCTGGCGTTCGGTACTCTCTGCTTGCCGTTTAAAGGCTTAAAATCAATAAATTATTTGTCGCTTTCGTTTGTCTTTTTACCTATAATTTATGCGATTACGCCGTTTACGCTTGCTCTTGCCGCTCTTCTTTTAAGCCCTTTCGAAAAGGCAAACAACAAGCGGTATATTGAAAAAGCGAAAAGGACGCTGCTTGCTCGCCCCGACTTAATAAGGATTGCGATAACGGGCAGCTACGGCAAAACTACGGTTAAAGAGATGCTTGCGACAATTCTTTCGGAAAAATTTTGCGTGCTGTCTACTCCCGCATCGTTTAACACGCCGCTCGGAATAGCAAAAACGCTGGAAAAACTTTCGGACAAAACACAGATTTTTATAGCCGAAGCGGGCGCAAGAAGAAAAGGCGATATAGCCGAGCTTTGCGAGATAGTCGACCCCGATATCGCCGTGATTACGGGGATTGCGAGCCAACATATCGAAACCTTCGGCTCGCTCGACGATATAAAAGACGCAAAAGCCGAGATTTTGCAAAGCAAAAACGTACGCGCGGCGTACTTCCCCGCGGACGACGAGGACGCGCTTTCGCTTAAAGAAAGGGTTTTTAAGGACGTAAAAACATTTGTCGCGGGCTTCGATAAAACAAAAAAACCGTATCTGACGGCGGAAAACTTTGTTTTAAGCGGGCAAGGCTCGTCGTTTACGCTCGTTTTCGGCAATGAAAAAATACCGCTTTTCACTTCGGTTTTGGGTAAACACAACGTCGGCAATATTCTGCTTGCATGCTCGGTCGCGCTCGGGCTTGGGTTAAAGCTTGATGAAGTTGCGGCGGGTGTGGCGCGGATAAAACCCGTAAAACACAGGCTCGAAATCGTAAGAAGCGACGACGTTTTGATAATAGACGACGCATACAACAGCAACGAAAAAGGAGCAAAAGCCGCGCTCGAAGTGCTTAAAAGCTTTGACGGCAGAAAAATTCTCGTTACCCCGGGGATTGTGGAAGCGGGCGAAAAGACTTACGAAATCAATTTTTCGCTCGGGTTTGCCGCCGCAACGGTTTGCGATATCGTTGTATTAGAGCAAAGCGACGGAATAAAAGCCCTTTACGAGGGCTTGATTAAAGGCGGAAAAAGTGACGAGAGCGTTGTTTTTGTAAAAGATTCTTTTGCCGCAAGCGAATACTTGAAAGGAATTTTAAGGCGCGGCGACAATGTGCTTTTTGAAAACGACCTCGGCGACGAATATCTTTAAAACGCCGATAATCGACTTATAGACGGGCTTTTGCAAAAGATAAAGTAATTTTTGAAAGGAAAAAATGAAAACAGTACTCGTTGTTTTCGGCGGAACGTCCGCCGAGAGGGACATTTCCGTCTTGACGGGAGTTATGACGGCGAATTGCTTGAAGGGCGGCGAATACTCGCCCGTTGCTTGCTACGTTTCGCCTACGGGCGAATGGTTCACGGGCGAAGCCCTTTTCGACGTGGGGTTTTTCGCCGAGCCGAACTTTAAAAAGCTTAAACGCGTAACGGTGGTTCCGGGCGAAAGCGTTCTTTACGAGCTGAAAAGGGGAAAACTTAGAAAATTTGCCGACATAACCGTCGCGCTTAACTGTTTGCACGGCGCGCCGGGCGAGGACGGGAGTTTGGTGGGATACATGAACATGTGCAAAATTCTGATAGCTTCGCCGCCGATGTTTGCTTCTGCGCTTTCTATGGATAAATCGATTACTTCTTCGCTTTTAAAAAAGCACGGATTTTTAGTGGCGGACGGGTTTAAGGTCGAGAGAAAGGAATTTTATTCGGATGCGGAAAAATCGGCGGAAAAAGCGAGAAAAATCGGTTATCCTCTCATTATAAAGCCTGCGTCGAACGGTAGCAGCATAGGCATAAGCGTTGCAAAATGTCGCGACGAGCTTGTTTTGGCGTTGCGAAAGGCATTTTTATACGACGAGAAAGCCGTAGTCGAAAAATATCTTGCGGGCGCAAAGGACGTCAACTGCGCAGCTGTTCTTTTAAGCGACGGCATAAAGGTGAGCGCGGCGGCAACGCCGAGAAAAAGCGGCGAGTTTTTCTCTTTTGCCGATAAGTATCTTGACGGCGACAAAATTTTTTCGGGGCAGGAAAAAACAAAGGATATCGACGAGGACGTTTTTGTAGAAGTTAAAAGACTCACGAAAAAAATTTACGAGCTGTTTTCTTTCAGCGGCATAGTGCGCGTCGACTATCTTTTACTTGAAGGCAGGCTTTACGTCAACGAGATAAACGCCGTTCCCGGCTCGCTTGCGTACTATCTCTTTTCGGACAAAATAAGCGCGTTTACGAAGTTATTGACCGACTTATTGAATTTTACGCTTAAAAAACACGCGCCTAAGGCAAGCTTAAAAAAAGACGCCGACGAAAAACTTTCGTTTAATGAATTCAAAGGCGCGAAAATAAGAAAAACGTGAAAAACCGATTGACGGACTAAAAAAAGTTTACAAAACGAAAGCGTTATGCTAAAATAAAAAAGTAACGAGTCGACCGCGCGACTGCGGAAGAGAAATCTTACGAGGAAAGTCCGAGCTTCATAGAGCAGGGTGACGGATAACGTCCGCCGAAGGTGACTTCCGGGAAAGTGCAACAGAAAAAAACCGCCTTGAAAAAGGTAAGGATGAAAAGGCGAGGTAAAAGCTCACCGGGGAGGAGGTAACTTCTCCCGCCGTGTAAACCCCACCCGAAGCAAGATAGGGCGATATCGAATGCGGTTGCTCGCCGCGGTATCGCCGCAAAACGTCGCTTGAGTCCGTCGGTAACGGCGGAAGTAGATAGATAGTCGCGCAAGACAGAACTCGGCTTATAGATCGGCTCGTTACTTTTTTTAGCTTTTTGCCGCGCTTTAACGTTCGTTTTTTAAGGCGCGGTTTTTGTGTGCTTTTTTGTGCGTTTTCTATGCCGATTTTTGCGTTTTTTCCGTCTTTTCGTCGGCGAAGAAATTTTTGAAAGTGGCAATTTTCTTTTTATTAAAAAGAAACCTCAGAAGAAACAAAGTATTACAAAATAAATTTTTATTCTGTTTACTTGACAAACCATTGCGCACATGATAAAATACGCTTAGGGATTGCATTCCTTATCCCTAATTACCTAAAAGGCGTCTTTTTCGCACTTTTCTGCGACCGTTCGATTGGAGTACGTTTAGTACGCCTGCCTCACGCTCGCAAAAAATCATCAAAAAATACGCTCTTTTAGGT
>CAKQSU010000019.1 GCA_934273135.1 uncultured Clostridia bacterium | reverse complement strand
GACAAAGCTATCGTTGTAAGCGGAACGTATACTAAAAAAGGAGCAAAAGGCGAGGCTGCAGCAAAAACCGCCGCTTCGGTTGCCGCGGGCGTTTTAAGCGCGGCGTTTTTAGGCGTAGGCGGATATAGGGTTTACGGAGCGGAACAAAACTTCGAATACGTAATCGATGATTGTGGCATGTACGTTCTTAATCCCGCAAATGGCGAAATTTATTTCAAGGCGAAAGAAGATTTTCATGAGTCGGAGATTAAAATCGGTTCAGATAAGGTTGTGTTAACGGATAAAGCGACGAACGAAATTTTTAAATTCAAGACGTCGGACGATAAAGTAACTCCCGAGAAAATCGCAGACATGTTAAACGTTTTGACCGCTCGCGCCGTTCAACCCGCCGTAAGCGATGAACCCTTTTCGGAATCAAATTCATAATAAACTCTTTGCAACCGCTCGCGGCTTATACCTCGGGCGGTTTTTTCTATAAAAAATGCAATTCGTACTAAAAAACGAACAATTTGTAAAAAGCTATTGAATTTTTTCCTTTCTTGTGTTAAAATGATATTAAGGATTGCATAAAAAGTTGTCTAAGGAGCGGAAAATGGCTTTTTTCGGTTATTTGTACGACAAAATAATACTGAACGCTTTTGCAACGATTATAGGGACTTGCGGCTTGCCCGTTTCGTTTACGTTTTGTTTTTCCAAGACAGAAAAAAGTTCGAAATGCGCCGTTATGATTGTTTTGCGTTCGGCTCTTTTGTGGGCGATAATGATGGTTTACAGCGCGCTTTACGCGGCCTTCTTTCCGTCTTCCGATTTGGGTTACCTGATAACGCCCATCATAACGGGCGCAACGGGGCTTTTTATGTTCCGCGACGAGCCGTTTGTCGACAGACTTGTCCGCGCAAGCATGCTCGTGTCCGTTCAAGCTTACTCCACGCCGCTAATTTACCCGATTACGCGATGGGAAATGAACGTAAATCTGTTTGGCGGCGCATATGTTGTCACGAACTTTTTACAAGGTCTTGTGTTTGCCGCGATAGTCGTTATGATGAAGAAAAACGCCGTCGGCGCGTTCGATTCGATGAGCGTTTATTTTCTCGTTCTTGTTGAATCCATAAGCGTTATCGGGTACGTTATGAACGGGCTTGCCGTTGCTTTTTCCGGCTCGGACATAATCTCGCAGTCGTTCGGTTTCGGTTTTTTTACGGGCGGCGGATTACTTGTTATACAAGTTCTTGCTTACGTCATGTTCTTGCGGCTCGTCAACGTGTACAACGATAAGCGTGTGCTTTTAGCCGAGGAACAACGCAGCAAAAGCGAGCTTAAACTATTGAAGAACTACGAAATAAGCTACAACGCGATGCGCACCGTGCGGCATGATATACGCAACCAATACGGCTACGTTTGCGCGCTTATCGAAAAGGGCGAATACGACCGCGCGGAAAAGTATCTTAAAAGCATAGGCGAAACGGTGGATGCGACGAGCGCGAAAACCTATTGCGGAAACAATATCGTCAACATTGCGCTCAACATGGCGCAAGAGCGTGCGGTAAGAAACGACATTACGCTCGAAACTAAGGTTGCCGTTCCCGATTCGCTCGAAATAGACGACGTTATTCTCGGGAGCGTTCTCACAAACCTTTTAAACAACGCCGTAGATTGCTTAAAAACGATGCCGAAGGAAAAGCGAACGCTTTGCGCTCTTATATCGCTTGAAGACAAATATTTGCTTATCCGCACAGTAAACCCCGTTGACGAAAGCAAAATTTACGTCAAAGACGGCAAACTATTGACGAGCAAAAAGGACAAGGAACTGCACGGGATAGGCACTAAAATAATTACGAGATTAGCCGAATCCGCCGGCGGGTGCTTTGCTTTTAAGGTCGAAAACGGGTTTTTCACTGCGGACGTAATGATGAAAAACGGAGGCGATGACAAAGTATGAAAGATTATTACTCTATCGCCGTGTGCGATGACGAAAAGTTAGCTCTCGACGTTGTTTCGTCGGCAGTAAAAAGTTTGATGAATAAATACTCTGTAACGGGCGGCGTGGAAACGTTTTTCTCCGCGAGGGATTTTTTGGAAAGAACAAAAACTAAAACGTTCGACCTCATCTTTCTCGACGTGGAAATGCCGGAGCTTAGCGGCATAAAGCTCGGCAAAATTCTTCGCGCTTCGCTCGACGCCGTGAAGATAATTTTCGTGAGCGGCAGAGAGGACAAAGTTTTCGATACTTTTGAAGTAAGCCCCTTTGCGTTCGTCAGAAAAAGCAAACTTTTAACCGATCTCGAATCTGCGTTTTTGCGGTTTGTGAAAGGCGAAAAGGAAAAGGCTTCCGATAATAAAATAATACTGAAAAAGCGGAGCGGCATAGCGGCGATTGACGTTAACCTTATAGAATACGTAGAAAGCAATCGGAACTTCCAGAACGTTTTCATGTCGGACGGGAGCGTTACGGAAACGAGTTCTTCTATGGCGGAAATCGAAAAGACCCTTTCGAAATACGGGTTTTTGCGCGTTCACAGGGGCTATATCGTGTCGCTGAGGTTTATAAAAAGTCTTTCGTTTTCGTCGGTAACTATGAAAAACGACGCGGAAATCCCGGTGAGTCGCGGTCTTATGCCGACGATAAAACTAAAATTCATGGAATTTTTACAAGAAAACAATATTTTTATAAATTAAGCTAATAACGAGCGTTTGACTTGCAAAACGCTCGTTTTTGTGGTAAAATGTAAAAAAAGTTTATTCGTTACGAGTTGAATATTATTATTGAACTTGTTCTACGGAGGGAAGAAAATGGATTTTAACGCTTTGCTTATTTTGTGTTTGTCGCTCTGCTTTTTTGTTCTTTGCGTCACGGTTTTTGTCACGTTGAAAATAAAAAAGAAGAGGAATTTGTCGCAGGAAACAGGCACGTTAAAGCCCGTTTACGCGTTTATAGCGGGGTTTTTCCTCTCGGCGGCTACTTTGTTTTTCCCGCTTTATTATAACTCCGTTTTCTTCAAAGAAGCTGCGGGGATCAACGCTTTTAAGTCCGTCATCCTATCCTTGCACAACACCATTCGTTTGTTCGTCGTGGACGATGACTTTCAATTCGTTCAAGGAATACTCGGCGCGGGCGAACTCGGCGTGAACGAAGTTTTGCGCGTTGTTTACACAAGCGTGTTCGTTGTTTATTACGTCGTCGCGCCCTTGCTCACCGCAACATTTATACTTTCGCTCGTGAGCAATTTCAACCAAAGCGTAAAATACTTCTTTTTGCGCCGTCGCAACGTCTACGTTTTTTCGGTGCTTTCTTCTTCCTCGCTTGCCGTCGCTCGCGACGCGGTGAAGATTAAGGAAAACGGCAAAAACGCCTTGATTATCTTTGCCGATATAGAGGACCTAAATGATACGGACGAGGGCGAAGAACTCAAAACCGCCGCAAAACGGCTCGGCGCGATATTTTTTAAAGGCGACGTGACTTCCGTCAAACTGTACCGCGGCAACGGGAATTTAAGAAAGATTTACTTTATTTCCGAAAACGAACAGACAAACCTCGTGCAATCGCTCGACTTTATTGAACGCGCGCGGGAGGACAGCCGCGTAAACAACGCGCGCACTCAGCTTTTCGTTTTTGCCCGTAGCGACGAAAGCGAAGTTTTGCTCAATTCCGCCGACAAAGGCAGATTGAAGGTTCGCCGCATTAACCGTAAGCGCAATATGATTTGGGACACTTTGCGCACTCATTCCGTATTTAACGACGCGTACGACGACAACGGCGTAAAGGTGATGAACATAGCCATAGCGGGCTTCGGCAGTTACAGCTTAGAGCTTGTCAAAGCGTTGTGCTGGATGGGGCAAATGCCGGGCTATAAGCTCGTTATTCACGTTTTTGACAAGGAAAGACGGTGCAAAACCACCATCGAAGGGGAATGCCCGGAGATAATAAAATACAACGGCGTTCGCATGGAAGGTTGCCCGTATTACGAAATTCATTTTCACGACAGTGTGGACGTTCTCGGCGGAGAGTTCAACGAAAAGCTTAAAGCCGCAGGCAGGATAACGACGTTTTTTGCAACTCTCGGCACGGACGAGTTGAATATCGAATGCGCAATGCGCGCGCGCAGAATTTTGGGCGTTGCCGCTCAGGAAAACGGCTGGGACGTGCCGCCGATTTTCGCCGTCGTTTACAGCGACGTTCTTAACGGCACCGTCGAAAAGTACGGGTTGAAGAGCTTTAACGGCAATTCTTACGGCATAACGCTTATAGGCGACGTTAAAACGAGATTTTCCATAGAGGTTATCGAGCAAAAACCGCTTGAACAGCTTGCGTATAAGTGCCACCGCGCCTGGGGCAAAAATAAAGAAAACCTCGATAAATTCAAGAAATACGAATACTTCCGCAGGGCTTCGCTCGCGCAAGCGTTGCACGCTCGTTTTGCTCAGGAAGCGGCTAAAAAGCTCGGCGTGAGCGACGAAAGTTACAACTTCGGCGACGCGGAACACAAGAGGTGGATGGCGTACATGCGCACCGAGGGGTACGTTTACGGCAAAGTCAAGGACGACGTCGCCAAAACCCACCCGTCGCTCGTTCCGACAAAGGAGCTTTCCGAAGCGGAATTCGAAAAAGACTTTATCGTAATAAGGTCGAGAAAACAGTAGAGAAAACAAACTTTTTTGGCATAGGGAAACATTTTTTAAAAAAACCGTGAAAAAAGGTTGCAACATTTTTTTCAATATGGTAGAATAATAAACGGCTCGGGTGGTCCTCTTGTTTTCGGCAATGAACACTTAGTAAATACGGAGGTAAGTCTGATGGAAGGTATTATCGCACAGATTAACAAAGAAAATCTGAAAGCCGAAATTCCTCAATACAATGTAGGCGATACCGTTAGGGTATACGTAAAGGTTGTTGAAGGAACAAAAGAAAGATTACAAGCTTTCGAAGGCGTCGTCATCGCTAAGCGTCACGGCGGTATAAGCGAAACGTTTACCGTAAGGCGTTTGTCTTTCGGTATCGGCGTGGAAAGAACGTTCCCCGTTCATTCCCCGAAGATTGACAGAATCGAAGTTGTCAAGAAAGGTAAAGTCAGAAGAGCTAAGCTGTACTACTTAAGAGGTCGTACGGGCAAAGCCGCTAAGGTTAAAGAAGTTCTTTGATTTTGACTTTTGTAATTTTAAAAGGCAATCCAAAAAGTCGCTCGTGAGCCGGGCGGCTTTTTTACTGCGCTTTTTGCGGTTTTTTCACCGAAAAATTTTGAAAAAAGGGGAAAATGCCTTGACTTAAAGTTGACTTTAAGTGTTAGAATGAAGAAAAATCAACAAAGCGAGGACTAAAATTTATGGAAATCAAGTACTTGAATAATATTAAGGGACCCGATGACGTAAAAAAACTCGGAAAAGAAGAACTTAAGGTTTTGTCCGACGAAATGCGTTACGCACTCGTTAAAAAGCTGTCCGTTCACGGCGGGCATATCGGACCTAATCTTGGGTTCGTGGAAGCGACGGTCGCGCTTCATTACGTTTTCTCGTCGCCGTTCGACAAAATGGTTTTCGACGTGTCGCACCAGACTTATTGCCACAAAATGCTTACGGGCAGGGCGTACGCTTTTCTCGACAAGAGCCGTTACGACGAAGTTTCGGGCTATTCTAACCCTAAAGAAAGCGTGCATGACTTGTTCACGATAGGGCATACTTCCACTTCGGTGAGCCTTGCTTTGGGTTTGGCGAAGGCGCGCAACCTTGCGGGCGGAAATGAGAACGTTATCGCGGTGATAGGCGACGGGTCGCTTTCGGGCGGGGAAGCTCTGGAAGGGCTTGATTACGCGGGCGAACAGACGGGCAACTTTATAATAGTCGTGAACGACAACGAGATGAGTATTGCCGAAAACCACGGCGGCATATACAAAAACCTTGCGCTTTTGCGCGAAACAAATGGCAAGGCGCAGAACAATTTGTTCAAAGCGATGGGTCTTGACTACGTTTACGTCGACGAGGGCAACGACGTCGAAAAGCTTATAGAAGCGTTCGAAAGCGTTAAAAACACCGACCATGCGGTCGTAGTTCACGTTCATACTAAAAAGGGCAAAGGGCTTGCGTTTGCCGAAAAAGACCCCGAAACCTACCATTCGGGCGGGCCTTTCGACCCCGTTACGGGCAAGTATCTTTTTGCGAGCGGCGAAAGCTACAACGACATAATGCGCGACTATCTTTTGGACAAAATGAAAAAGGATTCTTCGGTCGTTGCAATCACCGCGGCAACCCCCGTTATCGTAGGGTTCACTAAGGACAAGCGCGAAATCGCGGGCAAACAATTCGTGGACGTAGGCATTGGCGAAGAGACGGCGGCGGCGATGGCGAGCGGCGTGGCAACCTACGGCGGCAAACCCGTGTGGGCGGTTTTCAGCTCGTTTATTCAGCGTTGCTACGACCAGATTTCGCAGGATATCTGTATCAACGAAAGCCCTGTTACGATGCTCGTTTTTGCGGCTTCCGTGAAAGCTTTCAAGGACGTTGCGCACCTCGGAATTTTCGATATCCCGATGCTAAAAAACATACCTAACCTCGTATACCTTGCGCCGACTAATGCCGAAGAACTTTTAGCGATGACGGAATGGTCGATCGAGCAGAAAAAACACCCCGTTGCGATACGCGTTCCGTCCGTAGTCGAACACGCGAAGGGCGAGGTAGCAAAAGATTATTCTGAAATAAAAAAGTACCGAGTGGTAGAAGAGGGCGAAAAACTTGCGATAATCGCGGCGGGCGGAATGTATTCGCTCGGCGAAGAACTTGCCGCTTACGTCGAAAAAACGAGAGGCTTTAAGCCGACGCTCGTAAACCCCGTGTTTTTGACGGGGCTTGACAAAGAATTGCTTGAAAAACTCAAGGAAAATCACACGCAAGTCGTTACGATTGAGGACGGCGTTCTTTCGGGCGGTTTCGGCGAAACAATCGCTTCCTATTACGGCGCGAGCGGAATAAGCGTTTACAACTACGGCTTGAAAAAGCAGTTTATCGACCGCTATAACGTTGACGACGTTTTAAAGGAAAATCATCTCACCGTCGAGCAGATTGTAAAAGATTTGGAAGTTTGACGTTTTTAGTCCTGTTGCCGAACAGATGACAAAAAAAGAAATTTGCAGACTAAACACACAAAAAAATCAAGCAAACGAAGAGCAGACAAAAAATAAAAAAGTCGGGCAATAGGTCGATTATCGACTAATTGCTCGACTTTTTACACGTTTTCTATCGGCGAATGAGATTGAGGTATTTCAGTTTTGTCGCAACGCCGCCGCGGAGGTGGCGTTCGGATAAGTTTTTCTGCAAAACTTTCTCTACGCTATAAAACAAAGCTTCGTCAAGATATTTTAATTTGTAACTTAAATCTTTATGAACGGTTGACTTCGAAACGCCGAATTTCGCCGCGGTTGCGCGGACGGTTGAGGAGTTTTCGACTATGTACTCGCCCTCGGCAAGTATTCTTTCGTCTACGTCGTAATAAAACATTCCCGATTGTTTCCGATTTTAAAATATGTCGTAAATTGTGTTTTTAGTACGTTTTTGACGGTCAAAAACGAAAAACTCGTAAGAAAAAGTAAAAAAAGTTTAAATGTCAAATAATTTAGAGGATAAAATTGAAAAAAGTCGGAAAATATTTTTTTTTAAGATTTTTTGATAATAAAAAACGACGAAAGGGAGTAAAAAACCTTTTTCGTCGCTTTTTTGCGTATGACAAAAAGACAAGTCGGGAAACTTGCCGCGTTTTAAATATTTAATTGTAAATAGTTACGCTATTTTTGCAAATTCTTCGTTGAAACGCTCGGCGGAAGAGGCAAAGCCGAGAACTTGACGAGGGTAAGAATTTACCCATTCGGCAATACGCGCAACAGCGTATACCGTGTACGGCGCAAACGAAGTTCCTTTAGGACAAAGACGACGGATTTCGCGATTTATGCGTTCGTTGGTGCCGCGCTCGTACGCCGAGTACGGGTGGCAATAAAAAATTTCCGAACGGAGTTCTTTTTTGTGAACACAACTGAAACGCATGCCGTCAAAATCGGAAAATTCGGAGCCGTTGTCGACTGTAATCGATTTGAAAAGCAGCTTAAATCGTTCACCAAAGTGTTTTTCGAGAGTGTCTAAACATGTAACGACGTTCGCCGAAGTTTGTCGCGGTATCTTGAAAATTATCTCGTAACGAGTAAGCCGTTCCGTCAAAACAAGCAAACAATCGGTAGTCGGACCGCAAACGCAATCCATTTCCCAATGACCGAACGTGTTACGTTTGCCGATTTCTTCCGGGCGTTTCTCAATCGAAGTTCCGCGCGGCGCACGTTTTGCAACCGGCTTAGATTTTTTCTTCTTCCGTTGGAGCGGAAGCGAGGAAGCCCTGACTCTGCCCATAAACCCGCGGCGAATGTACGAATAAAGAGTATTTACGCAAACAATCGTCTCAAACGGACAGCCGTTACGGCGCAGTTCGCCTATAATCGCAAGCGGCGACAACTTGTCGACGAGAATACGCTTTTCGACATAACGAACAAACTCATAATCTTTACCGAGCTTTATCGGGCGACCCTTATGCGTTTGTCCTTCCTCGAATCGGCGTTGAGCAACGAGTGCGGAATATTCCATAACAAAGCAATCGATTTTTCTACCGCGAGCGTTTCTATGTCGAACTTTCTTTTTATACATGCCCCTATCTCGTTCTCGGTAAACACTGTTTTTGTGTATGCCGAGAAGCTTCGCTATTTCCTTTATCGGCATTTTTGCTTTAAGATAAGCTTCGAGCTGTAGCCGTTGAGTAAAAGAAATGTAATGATAGCCCTTTTTCCTTTTTTTCTTTTTCTTTTCTTGTTGTTTTTTCATACAAGACCTCCTTTTTAATAACCCTTACGGGAGAATAACCGCAAAAGCGGAAAAAACCATATAAGAAACGTGTGTCAAAATTTGCGACGTCGCAAAAAAAGCTTTTTGATTATACCTTTTTTCGAAGAAAATATCTATTGTTTTAACGCCTTAAAAGAAAATAAGAGAGTATTACACGCCCCCTTGTCTGTACGAGCGCGGCGGCTGCGCCGCCGCGGACAAGGGGGCGTGTAATACTGCCAAAAAACTGAAAAAATACCGCCGCATGCGGCGGGTTTTTGCGCTAAACCGCTCAAAGAAACACCGCGACAAGAGACATTCGGGCGGGCAAAGCATAATTTTTGTATAATCGCAAAAAATTTCGTGGTTTTTGACCACGAAAAACAACGCCCCTAAGAAAGAAGCGCAAAAGGCGGGAATATTCGGTTAATTACGACCTAACAATCAGGCGCAACTTCGCATATATCCGTACGAAGGAGATTGAAACGGAACGATATCGCGTTCGTAATCGATGACGTTATCGAAAAGAATGTACCTGACATTCATACACCCCTCGAATTCACAACAAATATCGAACTCTTCGTCTAAAATCTTCGTAATTTCCGTCGGAATACCGCGCGAATAAATAATGCGCTCTCCGCCCTTGCGTAAATATTTTAAAAGATAAGCGACCGCGTCGCCGTTCTTGAATTGCATTTTCTTTACCTCCGAAAAATCGTTGCGCCCGAACTGCCGCTCAAAAAAGGTGTTGAATACCGTTTCTTGAACACAGCCGCGCTTTTTTGAATAGTCCTTTCTTTTCTTTAATTTCTCGACCATTTGCCCGTCGGGAACGTATACTAAAAAATGAAAATGTAACCTTCCGTTTTCTTCGCCATGCTCCGTGACCCCCATAAAACGCCACCCACGCCGAGTATGCAGGTTGGAAAGGCATTTTCTGAGTTTCTTCTCGAACGACTCAGCCGTGTGCTTCTTTCCGTCAAAAGTAAACGTTACAAAATAATTCCATTCGTTTAAGTAAGCTTTGCGGCGGAACCGCTTTTCACGTTGCCATATGTTGCGCATGCGGCGTTCCACGTTCTCGGCTATGTATTGACGAAGAAACGGAAAGTCGAGCAAATAGTCCTCGGTGAACGCGCGGTAAATCTCGTCCTTTAAAAGCGTAAATTCCGTGTCCTTTTTGTTCTCGGCGAAGTAAGTCTTGCTTGCCTCATCAAAAAGAAAATCAAAAAGACAGTCCACGTCGGTTTTTATATGTCTGAAAACTTTCGGACGGCTGTTTTTGACAACGCGGCGGGCGATATAATTACTTCCGTCGCTGTAGACCTTGTATAGCTTTTTGAAGGGGTTTTCGGCGCGTTCTAACAAATCGTACTGATATACGGTGCTTGTTCTATTCATTTTTCATACTTCCTTTTTATTTTTCTTGACTTTTTGTTACTTTGAGTTTATACTATTAGATAGTAACGATGATTTCAATTGAAATCGGGCTGATACTCACTATGAGCGTTTGGCACTGTCGTTACTTTTTTTTATGTAAATATTTTTCTTTAGCACGTTCGCCGTATAACTTCGCTTGTTTATAGTCTTTTCGAAAGAAGTTATCGCGAGGAAGTTTTCGTCCGTAAGATCGTTATGCTCCACCAG
>CAKQSU010000018.1 GCA_934273135.1 uncultured Clostridia bacterium | reverse complement strand
TGCTCGCTTCCAACTCCGTTCAGGAAGTTATGGACCTTGCTTTGGTTGCGCATCTTTCTACTCTTAAAGCCAAAGTTCCGTTCATTCACTTCTTCGACGGTTTCAGAACGAGCCACGAAGTTTCCAAGATTGACGCTATCGAATACGACGAAATGAAAAAGCTCGTCGATATGAAGGATATCGAGGACTTCAGAGCAAGAGCTTTGAACCCGGAACACCCCGTTCAGAGAGGTACCGCGCAGAACAGCGATACTTACTTCCAGAACAGAGAAACGGCGAACAGCTACTATGAAGCAACCCCCGCCATCGTTCAGAAGATGATGGACAAAGTCGGCAAACTTACCGGCAGAACCTATCACCTCTTCGATTACGTCGGCGCGCCCGACGCGGAAAACGTTATCGTTATCATGGGCAGCGGCGCGGAAGCGGTTGAAGAAACAATCAACAAATACAACGCTATGGGCAAAAAGTACGGTCTTGTCAAAGTTCGTCTTTATAGACCTTTTGCCGCGAAAGCATTCCTCAAAGCTTTGCCGAAAACGACCAAGAAAATCGCCGTTCTCGACAGAACCAAGGAACCCGGCTCGCTCGGCGAACCGTTATACCTCGACGTTTGCACCGCGCTTTTGGAAGCTAAAAAGCGCATAACGGTTGTAGGCGGCAGATACGGCTTAGGCTCCAAGGAATTCAACCCGTCTATGGTTTACTCGGTATACAAGAACCTTGAACAGGACAAGCCGAAGAACCACTTCACCGTCGGTATTTACGACGATATCACCAACACTTCGCTCGACTTCTCCGAACACGTTATCGCGGCTCCGCAAGGCACCGTTTCCTGCAAGTTCTACGGACTCGGCTCGGACGGTACCGTCGGCGCGAACAAGAACTCTATTAAGATTATAGGCGACCATACGGATAAGTTCGTTCAAGGTTACTTCTTCTACGACTCCAAAAAGTCCGGCGGCATCACCGTTTCTCACCTCCGTTTCGGCGATAAGCCCATTCAGTCGTCCTATCTTATCGACGCGGCAGACTTCATCGCTTGCCACAACCCCTCGTACGTGACCCGTTACGATATGGTTTCCGACCTCAAAGAAGGCGGCAAGTTCCTCTTGAACTGCCCCTGGACGGAAGAAGAGCTTAACACTCACCTTCCCGCAAAGATGAAGAATTTGCTTGCTAAAAAGCACGCCACGCTTTACGTTATCGACGCGCTCGACGTAGCCGTTAAAGCGGGCAGCCCGAAGAGCCAGAACATGGTTTTGCAGGCGGCGTTCTTCAAAATCGCAGACATTATTCCTTATGCGGACGCAGAAGTCTACATGAAGGAAAAAGTAAAAGTTACCTACGGCAAGAAGGGCGACGCGGTCGTTAAAGCTAACTGCGACGCTATCGACGCAGCCGTTGCTAACCTTAAAGAAGTCAAGATTCCCGCGGACTGGGCTACCACGACCGAGGGCGCGGCGGCTATCAAACTTGCCGACGATAAATACTTCCAAGAAGTTATCCACCCGATTACCGCTCTCGAGGGCGACAAGCTCCCCTCTTCCGCGTTCAACCCGGACGGCACCGTTCCCACCGGAACGACCAAGTTCGAAAAACGCGGCGTTGCGGTTAAAGTTCCGCAGTGGATTCCCGAAAACTGCATACAGTGCAACCAGTGCGCGTTCGTATGCCCCCACGCTTGTATCCGCCCCGCGGTAAACGAAGCAGGGATAGAAAAACCCGCTACCTACAAGACTTCCAACTGCATCGGCTTGAAAGGCTACGAATTCAGAATGCAGGTTTCCCCGCTCGACTGTATGGGTTGCGGCGTTTGCGCAAACGTTTGCCCCTCCAAGAACAAAGCCCTCGTTATGGTTCCGTTTGAACAGTCCGTTCAGGAAGAAAGCGCCAACTACGAATTCAGCGAAAAGCTCCCGAAGGTCGACACCTCCGCGTTCAAGAGAACGACGGTTAAGGGCAGCCAGTTCAATAAGCCGCTCTTCGAATTCTCCGGCGCGTGCGCGGGTTGCGGCGAAACGCCTTACGTTAAGGTCGTCACCCAGATGTTCGGCGACAGAATGGTAGTTGCCAACGCTACGGGCTGCTCCTCCATTTACGGCGGCAGCTCCCCGACATGCCCCTACACCAAGAACGAAGAAGGTCACGGACCGGCTTGGGCTAACAGCTTGTTTGAAGACAACGCCGAATTCGGTTACGGTATCAACCTCGCTTACGGTCAGAGAAGAGCTAAGCTTGCCGACACTATCGCCAAGGCTATCGAACTCGGCGCAAAGGGCAAACTCAAAGCCGCTCTCACCGAATGGACGGAAGGCAGAAACGACGCGGAAGTTTCCAAGACGACCGCTGCCGCTATTAAGGAACTTCTCCCGGGCGCAATCAAGTCGGCTCGCGGCGAACTCAAAGCAACCCTTATCGAAATTCAGGCTGCTTCCGACTGCCTCGTTAAAAAATCCATCTGGATTTTCGGCGGCGACGGCTGGGCTTACGATATCGGCTACGGCGGACTCGACCACGTTCTCGCTATGGGCGAAGACGTAAACGTTCTCGTTCTCGACACCGAAGTTTACTCCAACACCGGCGGACAGGCAAGTAAGTCCACCCCGACGGGCGCAATCGCTAAGTTTGCTTCCGGCGGTAAGAGAATCAAGAAGAAAGACCTCGGCATGATGGCTATGAGCTACGGCTACGTTTACGTTGCGCAGTGCGCAATGGGCGCGAACAAACAGCAGTTCCTCAACGCCATCACCGAAGCCGAAAGCTACCACGGTCCGTCGCTCGTTATCTGCTACGCTCCCTGCATTAACCACGGTATCAACATGACCAACTCGCAGGCTGAAGAAAAGAAAGCGGTTGACGCGGGATATTGGCAGCTTTACCGTTACAATCCGACCCTTGTCGGCACGGAACAAAATCCGTTTAAGCTCGACAGTAAGGACCCGACGGCAAGCTATCAGGAATTCTTGCTCGGTGAAAACCGTTACGCTTCCTTGAAGAAAGCTCAGCCCGAACTTGCGGCTAAGCTCTTTGAAAAAGCCGAAGAAGAAAGCGCGGCTCGTAGAGAAAGCTATAAAGACCTTGCAGAGAAAAAAGATTGGTAAAATCGAATAATCTTGCATAAAAAAAGACCTCTCCTTGGCGGAAGTTTTCCGCTAAGGAGAGGTCTTTTTTTTGTTGAAAATTGAAAGCTGATATAACAGCAAAAACGAGGAACTAAGCAAAAGAATAGTTCCTCTTTTTTGTGGAAGCAGTTTATTTTTCGTTTTTTATGTTGAACTCACGTTCATAATTTCTTGAGATATAATTCCAAGTTATATTATTATCTGCCCATTCAGCATTAAATGTTGTGGCACTTCTGATTTTACTTATGTTTACACTTGCAACTTTAACACTGTTCATCATTGAGTCTCCATAAGTAGAAAATTCCACTGGTGCAATATAAGATTTTTGAGTAACACCTTCATGCCCTTTTGTTGAATCTGTGCCCAAATAGAAAACATATCCTTTATGTTTCACTATTTCAAAAGGTTTAAATTCACTGATTGTTTCAGCAAACGCAAAATCAACCAATTTTGCTTTTTTATCCCACCCGGTACTATGTTCATTTTTATAACCTGGACTTTTTTCAAAATAGTATTTTTCAAAGTCGTCATCGCCCATAACCCTGTATAACGACTTGCCAAGGTCATAATAAAAGTTGTAATCTGTTGCAACACTTGACACCGACAGTATTTCAGGTTGATATAATTTGGATATAATATCATTCACAAAGAAACTTACAGTAAAGTCATTTTGTTGCAACCAGAAATAATCTTCCATATCTCTGTTAGACAATTTATATTTCAAAAAGTATGTATTATTTCTTTGGTCCTTATATCCGGTTTTAACGCTAACAACCATGTAAAGATTGTTTGGTTCATTATCATAAACAAATGCTGAGGTTTTACATTCCAATTCACCATTTTTGATTGAGTCAATATCAAAATCTTGTTGTGACAAAAATGCGTAAGGGTGTGGGTCTCTTCTGTTTAAAACAAAATTTGCACTTTCATTGTACAATTGATATTCTTTAACTTTGAGCATCAAAGGAGAATACTCCTTTTCTTCAACCGGTTGCACAATTCCGCTATGAGATGAATCATCAGGATTTGGTTTTGTTGTGCTGTTTGCGCAGCCGACAAAAGACGTGCTAATTGCTCCGGCAACGACAAGTGAAAATATTTTTTTATAAATTTTTGAGTTACGCATTCTTTTCTTTACCTCATCAACCTTATGTTAGTGTTTCAAAAAATCTCCTTTTGAGCGCATGTTTATTAACTTGTTTATAATTTTGTGTTAAAAGTGCGTTTGGAGTTTTGCCATTTTGTAAGGTTTTAGTAACGATAAATTATCGATTAATAGTATATGTATAATACCATAATGAAACAAAAAAGTCAATATGTTTTCATGAGTTTTAATTAATTCTATATTCGTCCGCAATTTTCAACTTTCACCTTTATAGTTGCGACAAGTCGAAAATATCATCGTAAGAACAGTTGAAAATTGTTTTCAACACGATTATTTCGTCGGGGTAAACGTGCCTTTGCCCCACTTCGATTTTTGCAACCGAACTTCGCGTTACGTCGCACCCGCCGAGCTGAAGCTTTGTCGCAACGTATTCTTGCGTAAAGCCGCGCTTCTCTCTAAGCTTTTTCAAGTTCTTGCCTAGGGATTACATTCGTCATCACTAATTATTTTTGCGGCAATAAATCGGTTTTTGCTGCGTTAAACTCCCATCAATGTACGTCGAGTACTATTTCGGTCGTTTGCCTTGCAAAAACCGAACCGCAAACGGCGATTTCTTATCCGCAAAAATGCGAAGCACCTAAAAGAGCGTATTTTTCGATGATTTTTTGCGAGCGCGAGGCAGGCGTACTGAACGTACTCCAATCGAGTGGTCGGAAAAAAGCGCGAGAAAGCCGCCTTTTAGGTAAATAGTGATAATGAATGTAATCCCTATTCTCTTTTCAATTTCTTTTATCATAATTTATTGACAATGAATGTAATCCCTATTTTTCAATTTCGGTTATCATAGCTTAGATGAATTTTTCGTTTTTCAAAAGCAAAACTACGTATCCGTTCGGGGCGGGAGTTGTCGCTAAGTCTATCGTGAGCGGGAAAGGCTCGTCGAAAAATTGCTCCTTAATCGTCGGGATTTCCTCTTTGCCGTCGGCGCGTAAAACCGCTTGAATGATAAAGCTGTCGCCGTTATAATCCTCCTCGGAGCGAACGAAATCGATTGAGCCGTATACGCGGAGATTTAAATAATCTTCCGAAAACGGCAAAACGAGAAACAAATCTTCCGCTTGCGCCGCGCTTTTTATCGTTTTATCGTCGGCAACAACGCGTTTATAACAAAACTTGCCCGTAGTTTTTGCGGGCGTTTTTTGATTGGGAATTTTCGCGTCGAGCTTGTAATGCGCAAGGTAAAAGGCTTTGTCTTGAGCGTCGCAATCGCTGTGGTAGCAGTCGGTCATGAGAGCCGCCCAACCGTCGCGCGAAAAGCAAACGGAGCGCAAATCGGACAAAAGCGGACAAGCGCGCGCCCCCTCTTGGTGCGTGTACGCGCTATAATTATAGCCGTTTTTCAAAATGTCTTGTTTGACGAGCGCATAAACCTCGTCGGTAATTTCCGCGCGGGAATACATGTCGTCATAGTCGACGTAATCGATGATTTTTAGGTTTTTCATTTTACTGTTTTTCTGTCTCCTCGTTCTTAATTGTCGAAATATTGTCTAATGCCAAAGCAATACTTCTGTTTTTATAACAAAAATCTGCAATAAGTTCATCTGACCAGTATTTGGGGTCTACAATATGTACCGTGTCGCAAGTATCAGGAGCAGCTATAATAGGAAAGATGTGCGCATCTAATTTCCCCGACGGCATGAATTCTTTCGGAAGTATAGCTGTAGTGATATAAGTTTGTTTTTTGTCTTCTGTTGTGTATGGCTCTATATTAGGGGCTTTGAAATTACTGAAAAATGAATAGTCGTTGTCTATTTTCCGTGCAAGTTCTCTTGATGAATAGGCTATGTCTTCTAATTTTAATAACTCTTCCGGGTGTGAATCGTAATATTCTCCGGTGTTGTAAAGAAGAACACCCGGTGCAGCTGTAGTCGAAAGAGATTTATTAAAGACAGCCGTATTAGCTTTTAAGAGCAATGCGTAATAGATTTTGCCGTTTTTTAAGACTTTATAATCAAATAAATCTCTTATTTTTTTGTCACCTATGAAAGGTGTCTTCAGTTGTATTTCATTTTTATGTGGATTATTATCGGCATAATATTTTCCCCGTATTTTTTCTATTTCGGCTTTAAAATCCGTAATCTGTTTAAAAGGCAAGCTGGTATAGGTTTGTATTTTTTCTTTATATCCTGCCGGGTTGTAATTCATGACTAATCCGACGATAGTCATTATTATGCCGACGACAATTAGGAAAATACAAATTAATGTTACGGCTAAATCATCTCTTACGAACAAAAACGTGAATAACGGTAAAATCGCTAATATCGGTCCGAGAATAGTGAAGATAAAAGCTAACAGAAATTTTTTTCTCATATTTTTTTCCTCTTTTAATTATTTTCAAGCAGAAATTTTGCGGTCAGGTCGTTGGCGCAAACGGAATGCTCGTTTTCCGGAAGCATTGCCGCAAAGGCGTGCGGCAGTTTGATTTTGTTTATATCTACAAGCTCGGTTTTGACGTTCGCTTTCGTTAAAACCTTTGAAAATTTGACGGTGTAGTGCCGCAGAAAGTCGCCTTTTGCAGTTATAAGTATCGTCGGCGGGAGCGAAGCGGTTATAGAGGGGTTTTCGGGGTTAATATACGGAAAAAACGGCGATTTTTTCCAAGTTTTGCCATACAGGAGCTTTGGCAAAAACATTCCGATTTGGTCGAACTTAGTCGTATAAAACATTCCGCTTTGCAACGCTAAGGCGGTTATTTTTGCGCTTATCGGCGAAATTTTAGCCGCTTTTTCAACCGCAGTATTTGACTTTATCGCGGCAAGGTACAAGCACAAATGCGCGCCCGCGCTGTCGCCGCAAAGGTGCAACCTTTCACCGTCCGCGCCGTATTCGGCGGCTTTAGCGGAAATTGCGTTTGTCGTCGCCGTGAGATACGCTAAAATTTCAAAGAAGTTTTTCGCGGGAGCGAGCGGATATTCGGGGCAGAAAACGACAAAACCTTTTTGCGCCATGTACGCGCAAAACAGACTGTTCGCCTCTTTTTTTCCGAGCAAGTACCCGCCGCCGTGAATATCGATAAGTATCGGCAACTTTTCGTTTTCCTTTATCGTTTTCGGAATAAAAACGTCCGTGCCGAGGTCGCTATCTTCGTCTAAGAGTTTTACGTCTTTTAGCAGTGTGACTTTTTCGTGCGGAAACGGATTTGCTTTGTCGTGCTTAACAAGCCACTTTTCGAGCGTGGCTTCTTGCTTTTTTATTTGAGAAGCTATCAATTTTTCAAACATTTTCATTATGGTTTTCCTTGTTTTTTATATGAAAAGCGTGGCTATAAGTCGATTATCGGCAAGTTTTCAATTCAACGCCGAAAGCGGAACTTTCAAAACAGAGCGGTAAATTAAGATAGAAACGAGCGTTGCGAGAGCGAAGAAAATTATTGACGCAAGCCATGCAAATTCAAGCAAGAGTATAAGCGCGACGGCAACTATGACGGTGGCAAAACTAACGAGCATTGCAAGAAGCACAGGAAGCCCGCTCTTGACTATTTCCGCTTCGCTTTGCCAATTGAAGTTTACGTTCTTTTGGTTTAGCCTGAGTCCGAAAACGGTGGCGAGCATAAGTCCGCCGAGAGGAATGAGAACAAACGCGGGAACAATCGCCCGGTCGAGTTTCAAAAATATCGGTAAAAGTATTGCGGAAATTATGCATGACGGCAGATTTATCACGAGATTGACGGCAAGTTTTGCGTTGTAAAAATCCTTTTCGCTAACCGGCAGAACGCGCATGAGATAAAAGTTTTTGCCTTCCATCGAGATTGCTGAGGTCGTTGTCGGCGCGAGCATTAAGACCCAAAGCGGAAGTATGGCTATGAGCGCGTAACTAAGCCCCGTTTGCTCAAAGATTCCTGTCACGGTGCCGCCGAAAAATATTGAAAGAATCGAGGCGGCAAGAAGAAGTATCGGTCCGATAATCGTATTCGTGACGTATACGGACGAGGAAAAATATTGCTTCATGTTGAGCTTCAAAAAGGCTTTGAATGTGGAATTTTGCTTTATCGCCGTCTTTTTGAAACTGCTTTTTGCGCTGCTTTCGCGCATAGCCGAGCAGATTTTGACGAAAAATTTGCCTATCACGAGTATGACAGCCGTAAGCAAAGCCATTTTGCCGAGAACGAGAAGTAAGAATAAAAGCGGTTCGCCGTAAAGGGCTTTTTGAAAAGCTTCGGCAACGAAAAACTGCGAAATCGCCGAGCTTATCGCTTTGAAAATTTCCGTCGAAACTTCGTCGTCGATATAACCCGAAGAAAAGCTTAAAGCCATTACGGCGAAGACGAAAATCAGCGAAAGTATTGTTCTGACGAGCGATTTGTGCTTGAGTTTTGCACTTATCGCGGCGATTATGCTTCCGAAAATCGTTGAAAGCGTGAGCGGCAGAACGGGCAAAGTTATCGTTGCGATTATGAAAATCACTACAAAAAGCGGAGTTATTGCTGAGTTTATGATTGTAATTACGAACGCCGTTACCATAAACAGCGCGGAAAACGCAAGCTCTTCAAAGTACATGCTCAAAAACCTTTCGGCGACAATCGCGCTTTTTTTGAGCGGCATCGGGATAAGAATGTCGAAAGAAGAGTGTTCGAAAATAACGCCGCCGGCTCTGAAAATGCTGAAAAGGAATATTACCGAGCTTGAAAGAATGTAAACGGTAGGCAAAATAAGCGTTGCGGAGCCGAGTGTGGCAAGAGAAACGCAAAGCCCGACGAGATAGACTTCGAGCATCAGCGCGATGAACGCGTAAGCGACAATAGTGCCGATTATGCGGTTTTTGATTCTTTTGTCGCCGCCGTGTTTAAGCTCGTTGAGCCGCAGAAAGTTTGAAAACCTTAGCTTTAAAAGTATCGCGAGGTCAGTCATTTTTCACGACCTCCATAAAAGTTTCTTCCAGGCTTCTGCCGTCGGTGAGCTTATCCGTTTCGCCCGCCGCAACGAGTTTGCCCTGCTTTATTATCGCGACTTTGTTGCAAAGTTTTTCGGCAACGTCGAGGACGTGCGTAGAAAAGAAAATCGCGGAGCCGCTGTTGCAGAGGTCTTTCATAATTTGTTTGAGCGACACTATCGCCTGCGGGTCAAGCCCAACGAACGGTTCGTCGAGTATCAGAAGTTTGGGCTTTCTGAACACCGCGCCCGTGATGACGAGTTTTTGCTTCATTCCGTGCGAGTAGGAAGAAATGAGCGAGCCGAGCGCACCGGTTATGCCGAAAACGTCGGTTAGCGCATAGATATTTTTTTCGCGCTCCGCTTTGTCAATCTTGTAAACGTCGGCGAGGAAATTGAGATATTGTATGCCGGTCAGATATTCGTAAACGTCGGGGTTGTCGGGTATGTAGGCGAAAAGCCGTTTACAAGCGAGCGGGTTGCGCGTTATTGAAACGCCGTCGATTGTCACGTCGCCGCTCGTAATATCGGTTAAGCCGACCGCGCATTTTATCGCCGTCGTTTTGCCCGCGCCGTTATGCCCGATAAAGCCGTAAATATCGCCCGCCTCTACTTCGAGCGAAAGGTTTTGTACGGCGGCTTTGTTGCCTTGATAGATTTTTGTAAGGTTGTCGAATTTTAACATTGTTTATTCTCCTTTTTGTTTTTAATTTTGGGGTGCGGCGGGATTGCCGATTTTTTTTGTGGTTGCGTTGGCGTTAGCGTGGTTGTTTTTTTAGGCGAAAAGTTTTTCTAACAAAAGAGAGTAGTCTACGTTGTCCTCGGAAAGTATGGCTCCCGCAACGCCGTGAACGAAGCCGTAAGTTAAGGTTTGAATTGTGTGTTCGTCGGCTTCAATCGAACTCTCGATTATCGGCTTTGCCAAGAAAGATATGCGCGAAAGCATTTCGTCGCGAAAGACTTTTTTCACAAGATTATCGGTGTTTTCGTAGAAAGAAAGAAAATCGTTTTTGGTTTCAAAAATAAAGTCGGAAAGAGCGACTATCTTGTCGCCGCTTGCTGCTATTAGATAATCGGTCACGCAAGCTTCATACTCGTCGCCGAAAACCCCTATGACGGAAGAAAACAATTGTTCCTTGTTTTTAAAATAATAGTAAATAAGCCCGACCTCTTTGCCCGTCGATTTGGCGATTGTGCGAAGAGTGGTCTTTTCGTAGCCCTCGGTAAAGAATAGCTTTTTAGCGGAGCTTAGTATATCGTTTCTCGTTTCGTCCGTTCCGGTGTTTGGCATAATCGTTCCGCTCCTTTTTGCGTTTTTCGGCAGAGAACTAATAATGTTGTTTCCGCTTAATACAATTGTAATACACTTTCCACATAATGTCAATATATTTTGAACAACGTTCAATAATTCA
>CAKQSU010000017.1 GCA_934273135.1 uncultured Clostridia bacterium | reverse complement strand
GCTGAAATCAATATCATATAATTTGCTACCATCGCTTCTGAAATATCTATACTGCTTAACATTCCCGTTTTTATTATAAAACGTTTCCCTTGTTTTGATTTGTCTATATCTATTTCCGGCAATTTGTCCAATGCTTGAAGCAAGGTTTAAACCAAAATAAGTCCAATCATATGCGGAGTCACTCATACCGGTCATTTCTTGTATAAAGTTCGTCCCACTCGCGGCAGCAATAACTTCATTGACACCGAAAGCCATAGTCGCTACGCCAACCAACATTAAGGCAATCCCTCCGATTATTCCGGGAACACCCAACCCAAGCAGCGACATACCGGTGGAGAAAGCACCCCAACCATTAGCTACTGACGAAAGTCCGCCTATCGCTTGAGACATTGCCGGAGACACCATATTAGACAACAATCCTAAACCGCCGCCTATAATAAGCCCCGCACCGATTCCTTGCGTTCCCGGGATAAGAAGTAAAACAATGCCGCCTAAAAGTTGTAATCCGGAAATCAGCCAGCTCCACCATGGAGCATGACCGGTCGGGTCTACAAATATAATAGGATTATTCAGACTGTATGCGTACAAGTTCAATCCGTCTATCGTCGATGGATTAAGATACCCAAGACTGTCCGGCGAAATGAATCTGCCGATTATCGGGTCATAATAACGACTGTTGAGATAATACAACCCGCTTTCGCTGTCAAAGTAATAACCGCGGTAACGGAAAGCGTTTGCTTCCGCAATGCCGGATACGCTACTCTTAATCGCACATTTACCCCAAGAGTCATAGCTATACTCCGCTTTGAGTTCGCCGCTTGCGGAATAGATTTTTTCCACGTCGCCTTGCATACTCTTCACAAAGTAATAGTCCGTGCCGTCGAGGTTAAAGCCGACTACGCCCGTGTCGTCGTAATAGTACTTAATTAGCTTTTTCGTTCCGTCCGCTCCGCGTGTTTCCGCTAAAATTTTGCTACCGGAAAGATAGTATTCGTGCTTTACTCCGTCAACCGTTTTACCCGTCCGTAATCCGTCCGCGTTGTAAGTATACTCATACTTTTTGTTAGTCGTTTCGTCGGTTATTCCGACAAGCGTATTTTCTTTCCATTCAAGCTTCAAAGCGCATTCCGTCCCGTTTGCGCCGTGCTTGAACCATTTTCTCGGGTTGCCCGCGTAATCGTAAGTTACGCCGACTACTCCGTTGTAGCCTTTTAGTTTGTCGTCCTCGTAAGTATACTTAACTTCCGTCCCTAAGTTACTGTTAGCGAGGGTATTCGTGCTTATCGCGGCGTACTCGGAATACGGAAATTGCCGTTTAAGCGATATATTGCCCGACTTATCGTACTCGTAGACCGTGATTTGACCTTGCGGGTCGTTCTCTCTTTTTAATCTCCCTAACCCGTCATACTCGTAAGAAGCGACAAGCGTTTCGCCGTTCTTTATCGACGTGATATTGCCTCTCTTATCGTAAGCGTAGCTTAGCCTTGTTTGCTCTTCGCCGTGCGTTTTGCAATGCTCTGCGACAAGCGGCGTAGTGTAGGAATCCTTTTCGGCGTAAGTAAAGCTTTCTCCGATACCCGCCGCAGCGATACTTTTTGAAGTAATTCTTCCGAACCCGTCCGCCGTTCGGCATGCTTTAACGCCGTTGGGCAGTATCACGGTTTCTACGCCGTCGTCATAGTCGGAAAAATATTCGAAGCCGTAACTTAGTTCGTTTTTGAAGATAAAAATCCTCGTTAATCGACCTATAAGCCTACTTTCCCTTACCGCTGTTCACGATATCGGAAAGCACCTTGTCGTAACCCTCGCGCAAAACTTTTTCAGCAGTTTCATTCATAAAATCAAGGAATTGGTCAACCTTCTCTACTCTTGCTCTTCTAAACCAAGGACAAGAGAAAATTCCAAATTCATGGCGCATAATACAAGTAAGAAATACCAGATTGTAAATCGTCATTATATCCCAGTCATAATAATCGTCTGTTGCCTTTCGTATCTGTATAAGAAATTGACAACTATAACCATTTTTCATTTCCGGGCGAACGAACCCATAATCTTCCTTTTGTCCCAAATACCCATACAAAAAACAAATATCAAACTTCAAACCCTTTTCTTCAAGTCGTTTGACAATATCTTTCTTGCCGTAATACGCGGCAGCTCTCGTCTTAATGAATTCTTCGAACTCAATCATTTCACGACATTTTCTTTGAAATTTTTCTTGTCTCATTGCGTAAAACTCCCCACTAATCGCCTTATAGGCTCCGATATTGGAAAGCATCTTGTCGTAACCCTCGCGCAAAACTTTTTCAGCAGTTTCGTTCATGAAATCAAGCAATTTGTCAACCGTTCTTACGCTCGCTCTTCTAAACCAAAGACAAGGAAATAACCCGATAATCTCACGTCGCATAATTCCGGTAAGCGATATCAAATTGTAAACTGTCATTATATCCCAATCGGCGAACCGGTCAGTTGCCTTTCGTATCTGTATGAGCAATTCGCAATTATACCCGAATTTCATTTCCGGACGAACGAACCCGTAATCTTCCTTTTGCCCAAAATACCCGTACAAAAAACATATATCAAACTTCAAACCTTTTTCTTCAAGTCGTTTGACAATATCTTTCTTGCCGTAATACGCGGCAGCTCTCGTCTTAACGAATTCTTCGAACTCAATCATTTCACGACATTTTCTTTGAAATTTTTCTTGTCTCATTTATAAAAGCTCCTATTTTCAAACAGTTTGTGAAGAAGAATTTAAAAAAGCCTTTCTAAAAGCTTCAATTAAAATTTGCCAAAAATTAGCAATTGCTTCCCCGACACCGGCAGCCCAATCTTTTATTTTATCAAGTAGCCCCGTATCTTCAACTAAGACAGTTATAATTTTATCAACAGCCATCGAGGCTACTATTCCTGCCACAGTAGCTAAAAACGGATCAGGAATAAGCGAACATAATGCGCTTATACCATACCCGACAGCAAATCTTAAAAGTATATATACTGTATCAACTACAGAATCAGACACCCATGTCTTACTGCCGCTATTATAGTTATCAGCCCATGCAAATCCGATGTCAAACCCGAGAGCAATAAATGATAAAGCCATAGAAAGCTTACTAAAAATTTTTCCTTTTGTTGCAGCATCCTCAAATGCTTCTGAAAAACTTTTCTTAAATTGCCTACGTGATGTATGACGATTTGCTTTATGGAACGCTCTTTTCCAAAAATCTAAGTCCTTCATCTGTTTTGCAAGCGTTTTAAACAGACCTGATAGCGAGGCAAAGATTCTTTCTATCCACGTTAATATATCCGAGACCCTAATGCCTTCCGTCCCTTCCGGGTCGACGTACATTATCGGGTTGTTTCCGCAGTAAGCATACAGATTTAAGCCGCCAAGCACGCTCGGGTCGAGGTAGTCAAGAGTATCCGGCGAAATGAATCTTCCGATTATCGGGTCGTAATAACGGCTGTTGAGATAGTATAGACCGCTTTCGCTGTCAAAGTAATAGCCGCGATAACGGAATGCGTTTGCTTCCGCTATACCCGATACGCTTCGCTTAATCGTGCATTTACCCCAAGAGTCATAGCTATACTCCGCTTTGAGTTCGCCGCTTGCGGAATAGATTTTTTCCACGTCGCCCTGCATACTCTTAACAAAGTAATAATCCGTGCCGTCGAGGTTAAAGCCGATTACGCCCGTATCGTCGTAATAGTACTTAATTAGCTTTTTCACGCCGCCGCTTTCGCGCGTTTCCGCTAAAATTTTGCTACCGGAAAGATAGTATTCGTGCTTTACCCCGTCGACCGTTTTACCCGTCCGTAATCCGTCTGCGTTGTAAGTATACTCATACTTTTTGTTAGTCGTTTCGTCGGTTATTCCGACAAGCGTATTTTCTTTCCATTCAAGCTTCAAAGCGCATTCCGTCCCGTTTGCGCCGTGCTTGAACCATTTTCTCGGGTTGCCCGCGTAATCGTAAGTTACGCCGACTACTCCGTTGTAGCCTTTTAGTTTGTCGTCCTCGTAAGTATACTTAACTTCCGTCCCTAAGTTACTGTTAGCGAGGGTATTCGTGCTTATCGCGGCGTACTCGGAATACGGAAATTGCCGTTTAAGCGATATATTGCCCGACTTATCGTACTCGTAGACCGTGATTTGACCTTGCGGGTCGTTCTCTCTTTTTAATCTCCCTAACCCGTCATACTCGTAAGAAGCGACAAGCGTTTCGCCGTTCTTTATCGACGTGATATTGCCTCTCTTATCGTAAGCGTAGCTTAGCCTTGTTTGCTCTTCGCCGTGCGTTTTGCAATGCTCTGCGACAAGCGGCGTAGTGTAGGAATCCTTTTCGGCGTAAGTAAAGCTTTCTCCGATACCCGCCGCAGCGATACTTTTTGAAGTAATTCTTCCGAACCCGTCCGCCGTTCGGCATGCTTTAACGCCGTTGGGCAGTATCACGGTTTCTACGCCGTCGTCATAGTCGGAAAAATATTCGAAGCCGTAACTTAGTTCGTTTTCGCCGTCAAGCGTGTACTTCGTCCCTATTATTCTGCCGAAGTTATCTCTCCCCGTTGCCTCTTTTTTAACCTTTTCACTCTCATTTTCGTAGACGGAAGTCGACAAAAGCTTATTCGTAAAAGTGTCGTAAACGTAAACGCGTTTTTCGTTGCCGATAGTATAAGTAACGGTGAGTTCCGTTTCTTCTCGGTTAAGTTGTTCCTCTACCGTAATGTAATTATCGGCGGAAGTGAACGCGTAATCGAGCTGTTTATCGTCTGCGCGCCTTACCGCGAGCAAATTGCCGTTCTTATCGTAATACGAAGCGTAGACCACCGATTTTTTGTTTGTAAAGTCCGTTGCGTAAGCTATACCCGAGAACAATCCGCCCGCAAAAGTCATGGCGTTTACGGCTTCCGAATAGTAGCAAACGGTCGTCTTTTCGACGGATTTTTCTACCCCGTCAATTCCGGCGTTTGCGCCGCTAACCGACTTATAGGCGCACTTTGCGGCAATTTTGCCGTCAACGGTAGCTTCGAGAATTCTGCCCGCGCCGTCGTAAGTAAACAAATATTCTGCGCCGTGAGAAGTCATTCGAGTAAGGTAGCCGTGGTTATAGTAAAGCTCGTTACCCGTCTCTTCCACAAATCCGTCGGCGTTCGCTACGGCTTTTATGCTTTTCAAAAGCCCTTCCGAGCCGTAATACGCGTAATCGATTTTCTGCCCGTCGGGTGTTGTCGCGCGGCTTAAGTGTCGCGTCGCCAAGTCGTATTCGTAAGTCGTTTTGTTGCCCGCTTCGTCGGTCGATTCCTTTAAGCAATGCGCGCCGCCCGTAGAATCCGTCGTGCCGTAAGAGTAAGTTTGCCTTGCCGACTTTTGCGTGTGAACGTCTTTAGTAATCTTCGAAATAACGTTGCCGCAAGAGTCGTAAGTATAGCTCGTTTCAAGGTTTACGCCGTCAAAGGTTTTTATAGGTTTATCGTACCCGGTAGAGGGCAAAGCCATTTGCCACGAGCAGACCTCGTCGGTTGCTCCGTCGCGCTTCACCGTGGTGGTGATTTTGTTATCACTGCGCCTCGTTATGTCTGCTTTAACGGTCGTTTTCACGCCCGCTTCGTCGGAATTCACAAGCATATAATCCTGGTCGAAAATCTCGGCTTCCGTATAAGAGGAAGCTTTCATTATCCCGTAATTATACATATACGCATACGTTGCAAGGTTATGACCCCTGAACCCTACTTCCGTTACCGTTTCCCCTTCTTTTACCGAGAACGGCATGACGGCGACGACGGAAAGAGTTTCGTCGATCGAAAGCAAATAATCAACCTTTCCTAACTCTATTTTCTCCTGCGTAAGGTTTATTCCGTCCTCGTCAAGTACTCCTCTCGTCAGCGTAACCGCGAAGAAAGATTCGTCGCTACCCATTTCCGCCGGATATGACGACGCGGATATACGTCCGCGCGCTTCGCCGATAAATACGTATTCGCCCGGCTCGCTTATTTCTGCGTTTGAATACTTACCGACGTCTCCGTCCGGACAAGGCATTAAAAATCTGCCGCTCATTTCGCTACGTTCGATTTTTGCATACTTATTAGTAGTAGCCGAAACCTGTTTGACTTTCGTTTTGTAAACGCCGTTTTCTTCCTCTGCGGAAGCTTCCGTAACGCTTACCGAAAAGTTGCCTTCTTCGTCTGCAGTGAGCTTGACGGAGCCGTCGGAATTAAAGCAATAGTACGCTACCGCACCGTTTTTGTCCTTAACCGCCGTCAGGTTTTTAGCGTTATACTGCATATGCAGCGTTTCGTCCGATAACTTAGAATCGTATTCTATCGTTTTCGATTCGTAAACTTTAAGGTCTTTTACGCTCCTTTTTACGCCTTTCTGCTCGTCCTCGTCGTAACTTATCGAATCAACGTAACTCGCTACCGAATATCCTTTTGCGCGGAGCCTATCGCCGTCGTATTTCGCGCTGTAGTAAAGCGAAACACCTGTGCCGTCTGTTATAGTAGATAGCTTTGCGCCGTTTTCGGCATTGTACGACATTTGTATAACGTCGCTCGGCGTTGTTATTTTAGACAAAACGTAATTATTATACCCCGCCGACGAATATTCAAACGAGCGCACGACTTCGCCGTTATACTCTATTCTGTTAAGCAACGTGTTCGAAAAATATACGGTTATCGTTTTTCTCGCGCAGTGGTTAATCGTGATTTTGTCCGATTCGAACGTGAAAGTAACAGTCCTTGCGGACTTTGGTGCTGAGCCAAAAAGTTCAATTGACCTTAGCCTATACGGGGCAGTTTTTTCAAACCGCATTTTGTTGCCCGCCGCGTCGGTGAGAATGTTGAAGCTTTCATCTTCCGTGAGCGTGTACGTTCCGTCGCTTACTTCGCTTTTGAGCTCGGTATCGTCCTTATTGTACCCGCCGTAGCGTTTGTAAGTCTTTGCTTCGCCGCCGCTCCCGACCGTAACCGTTTTAAAATACCTCGTCGAAATGTCTCGGGTAAAACCCGTGCCGTCGGTGTATTCGTAGCTGACGAAGTTTTCGTCGTCGCCGTAAGAGCCGAATTCCGGTTCTACTTTCTTTAAAAACTGCAAGCAGTTGAGCCGCCAGCCGTTGCCGCAATTGTAATTCGTTCCGCCGACTCCCACCGTGTTATAATAATCGGAATTATACACATGCGCCAATGTGAACGGCATGTATGCGCTTTCGATTTTGACGTCCTCGTGCGCAAAGCTGTATGCGCCGGTGAACAAATCTATCGCGCCGTTGCCCGCCGAAACGCTCTGCGTAACGCTCTTTGCTCCTCTCACTCCCGTTTTCTTTTTGTAGGACACGACAAGGCTCACGAGGTCTTTTTTCTTTTCTTTCGGTACCCAAACAACGTTTTCGTAGGCAGAAATATTAGAAATATACAACCGATCGCCCTTTATTGCGAAACCGGTATACCCTTTTAAAAAAGCCGCCGTAACGTCAAATTCAAAGTAATATTCTTTTTTTCCGTCTTTTTCTTTAAACTTCGGCTTTGCATAGGCAATCGGCGTAGAATCGCAGGCGGGACGGTTATCCCAGCTTATGTTCGTGTTTTGCCAGCTTTCCGGCGCGGTTATCCCGTAAACGGAGAAAAAACCCGTCGTGTTGAGAATTTCCGGATCCAGGTATAACGGCATTAAAAAAGTGGCGTTACTCACAAACCCTTCCGTTATCTTAGAACAACCTTTAAGCCCTATATAAAGTTCGCTTTCGCCGCGCAAACTCTCTTCAACGCCGCTTCCGTCAAAAAAGCCTAAACATTGAAAGCCGCCGGCTTCCTCTTTATACATGTACTCCCCGATGTACGCCGGGTTGTTGAGAAGCTTGTATACGAGCTTGTCTCCTCCTTGGACGACCGCCGCAGCACTCCTTTTTATGCCTTGCGACGTTCCCTCTCGTTCGGCAGCGATTGCCGACATGTCTACTTTACTTTCGATTTTGTCGTCAACGCCGCCCGTAAAAACATTATTTTCTTTTTCCATTTTTCACTCTCTTTCTTAAGTTATTTCGTTTGCTAAGTTCGGGACGGCAAACCTTGCAAACGCCTTTTGTAAGCGTTTGGCTCCCGCGGCTGCCTCAGCTTACGAACACATTATAACATTCGAACGTATGTTTGTCAATAGGATAGTCCCGCTTTTTGAAAAATATTTTTAGAGAGCGAATTATGTTGCTATGATTTTACGAGAAAAACCACCCGTTTTGAATTATGTTCTTTCATATATTATATAAAGAAGTTGCTATATTCACCTTGTTTGTTGCCGCGCGTTTTAAAAGCGTTATCACCGCATGTATTCGTTCATCACAAGGTTTTTGAGCTTTATTGTTTCGCCGCCCGAAAGCGAAAATGACGGGGCGCAGAAAACGTATTCAGCGCGGGCGCGGGAGATTTTTCGGCTTTTGAGCTGCATTTTTTCCGTTTGCTCGCTGTTCGATATAATAACTTCCGCAACGTAGTTTTCGTTGGCGTTTTTAACGGCTTCCGTTCTGACGAGCTTGCCGGAATTAAACCCTCCGCTCCCGAAAATGACGATTTCCACGCTTACTTCTCCGTTCTCCTCTTTTATTTCGCCGACCGAAACGGAGTATTCTTTGTTCCCGTTCGCGTCTAAAAACTCTCTCGACTCCTTCGGCAAAAACACGACTTCTCCGAGCGAATATCTCTTTACGTCAAGCCCTTTGACGTAGCTTTCAAAGTTAAAACAGTACGCGAACGCGCCGCTGTAAAACGCGAAGAATATCGCGACGGCAAGTATCGCCGCGCCCATTATCGCAAACCTTATTCTTATTTTCTTTTCGGAAGGAACGCTCCTTTTTTTCATATCAAGCCTCCTCTTTGTTGCTGTTTTTCATACACCGCTTGTTTAAAGCGACGTTTTATTCGTTAAGTATTCGTAAAAAACGTTGTATTCGTCCGCCGTGATAACGCGCGGAAAACTGAGAATATCGAGCTTCAAATCGCCGTCGCCGACATGGTACTTAATCTGAACGTGATTATGCCCGTTCATCAAGAACCCGTTTTTCCGATAAAAAGAATAGCGTTTTTCCGTCCTCTCGTCGACGGGCGGCTCGATTTCCAAAATTACGGGCTTATTTTTGTTTTTCAAAATTCGCAACGCGTCGGAAGCGTAACCGCGCCCGCGCAAAGCCCTTTCGACGGCGATATGTTCAAGAAACAAAAATCTGTCGTCTTCCCAATAAAAGACAATGCCGCAAAACTCGTTTTCATCGTTGAAAGCAGCGGTCGTTTTAAAGTTTTCGTTCGCCGCTTTTTTCAAGTGTTCTTCTCTTTCTCTTCTTTCCTCGAAAGGGAATTCCCGTTCGTACAGAGAAAAGGCTTTTTCAAACAATTTTTCGTCGTTTTTTATGTCAACCAATCGCATTTTGTTTTCCCTTAGGGATTACTGCCCCTAAACTTTTTTTATCATTATTAAATGATACCCCATTATCGGCTTTTTGTCAATCCCTTTCAATCTTTTAGTCGCATAGTCGCGAAAAGAGATTTTTTCGCCGACGAAAAAGCAAGCGAAAAAGCAAGCGAAAAAGCCGCGGCTTGTTCTTTTAACTCACCGCGGCTTTAACAATACTCAAAGGAGCCTATATGCTTTTTTACATCGTTCTAAAAACTTCTTTCAGACTCGGATACAGCGACTTGTACGTTTTATACTTTTCTTCGTACAATGCCACCCTTTCTTTGTCCGGAATAACGCGTTCCTTGACTTTGACTATTTTTTTAACGGCTTCTTCGACCGAAGGATATTCGCCCGCGGCAACCATTGCAAGTATCGCCGCGCCGTATCCGGGACCCTGTTCCACTTCGGGAATCATTATTTCCGCGCCGAGAACGTCTGCGATTATCCGCCGCCAAAGCTTGCTTTTCGCGCCGCCGCCGCAAAGCGTTGCCGAACTTATCTTTAAGCCCGAACTTCTCGCCGCTTCCACACAATCGCGAAGAGCAAACGCAACGCCTTCTAAAACGGCAAGCGAAAGCTCCTGCCGCGAAGTGTCGAGCCGCATACCGATAAAAGCCCCGCGGGCGTTTACGTCGTTATGCGGGCTTCTTTCGCCCATAAGGTAAGGTAGAAAATAAACGCCGTTTTCGCCTATTTTGTCGCTTACGCAAGCGACTTCACCCTCGTAATCTTTACCGAGCAGAATATCTTCTATCCACCATTTGTTTGCGCTCGCCGCGGAAAGTATGCACCCCATAAGGTGGTACTTGCCGTTTGCGTGGCAAAAAGCGTGCAAAGAATTGTTTTCGCCTACGGAAAACTTATCGCAAGAAGTAAACACCGTGCCGGACGTGCCGAGAGATATGTTGGTTGCGCCGTTCGTCGTCGCGCCCGTGCCTATCGCCGCCGCCGCATTGTCGCCCGCTCCCGCAGCAACAAGAACTCCTTTTAACTTAAACCCGTCCTTTATCCGCCCTATAACTTCGTAACTTTCTTTCGGCTCTGGAAGCATAAGTCGGTCTATATGCAGGATATCGAGCATTTTTTGTGACCAGCACTTGTTTTTGACGTCAAGAAAAAGCGTACCCGAAGCGTCGGAAAAATCGGTAGTGAAGCTACCCGTCAATCTATACGCGATATAGTCCTTAGGGAGCATTATTTTGCGTATTTTTTTAAAGTTTTCCGGCTCGTTTTCTTCTATCCACAAAAGCTTGGGCGCAGTGAAGCCCGCAAAGGCGATGTTTGCGGTGTTTTCGGAAAGAAATTCTTTTCCGACGACTTCGTTCAAGTACCGCGTTTGCTTTTCCGTTCTGCCGTCGTTCCATAAAATACACGGGCGCACAACGTTGTCGTTTTCGTCCAAAACGACAAGTCCATGCATTTGCCCGCCGACGGAAAGCGCGGCTATTTTTTCTTCCACACCGTCTGAAAGTTCGTCTATAAGGCGATTAACGGCAAAAAACCAGTCTTCGGGGTTCTGCTCGCTCCACCCGTCGCGCGGGTAAAAAACGGGGTAAGTTTTGCTGTTTTCTCTCAAAACCGCGCCGTTTTCATCGATCAGCAATCCTTTAAC
>CAKQSU010000016.1 GCA_934273135.1 uncultured Clostridia bacterium | reverse complement strand
TGGTCCTCTCCTTGTCAAATAAAAATAATCGGCAAATAAGCGACTTGCCTCTGCTTGGCAATCGCAAAACAAAGCGAAAGCCGAACGGTTGCATTAAAAAATAACTTTTTTTTAATTATATCATAACTTTTTAAAAAGCGCAAGACAATTAAGAAAATAAATGCAACGCGACTTTTTAAAGACTCTTTTTTTGGGGTAAAAACGGCAAAAATCGGCTTTTTTGCGCCGTTTACACTCAAAAGACGACAACGAACAGAACTGTGCGAAGCGAAAAGAGCTTCGCACAGTTCTTTCGTTCGTTTTTGCAAGGCAATCTTTAAATCGGTTTTTCGATAAAGCGACTATCGCCCGAAAAACAATTCAAGACTGCGGTTGATTAGGGATTACATTTCTTATCCCTAACTAAATCATTTGCTTTTTACAGATATTTTCCGTAAATCGTAAGGTCGTAGCCGTTGTCTGCGCCGGAAGTAATCATAAGCTCATGATACGCGGCAGCCCTGTCCTGAGGTGCTTTGTTTACAACCAAAAGCGCGGATTTTTGAGAGTTTGCCGGAACGGTTACAATAACCTCACCTATGTATTTCTTGTCGAACTCCACCATATACTTAAACGTTATATCTGCGTCGGTATGGTTTGTAAAAGTAAGTAAGAGGCAGGTTTTGTATTTAGAACTTACCGGGCAGAGGCAATATTTTTGGTCGGAGGAGTGAAGCATGTTATATCCGTTAGGAAATACAATATGTTTTGCGTGACCCGCCGTGCCGGTTACCCGGGTTGTAGGCAAACTGCCTATAGTGCCGTGTTGCTGCTGGTTCACAGGTTTCCCGTCTTTCCCGCCTAATCGGCAACTCGGGGTAAAGTGCTTAGTGAAGTCCTTTGGGTAAAGCGCGCGAAGCGTTACGTCCTCATAGCCCATTTCGAACTCGGCGCAGAGCGCGGAGTAATCCCCGTAATAAGCAGTGTTCTTCGCCCAGCCGAGGAAAGCCGCTTGGTCGTCATACACGACCGTGGCGTCCGCGGGCAGCTTTTCGCCACTCTCAAGTTCCAAGGTTTTTTTGCCGTTGATGGTCGCGCCTTCGATTGTGAGGGTGAACGTCTGAGCGGGCGGCTTTGCAACGTATGACGCATACGCGCCGAGCGACACGCGATAATCGTCATATGAGTCTTCCGGAACGTTTATAACAAAATCCGACGGATACGTGCCGGCAAACGGGTTGCCCGCAGTGATGGAGCCGTGAACGACTTTGGAGCGTTCGAAAGTAACCGTTTTAAGCGCGGGGCAGGTTTTAAGGCAATCGGCTATGGTTTCTACCGACGATGGAATAACTACACTCTGCAAGGAGGATATGGACGCGAACGTCGCGCCGCCTATACTCTTGACCTTGTTCCCCGCAAAAGTTATTGTTTTCACGCCTTTACAGTGTTGGAAAGACCATTTTTCCAGAGTGACTAAACTCGCCGGGAAAACTAAGTTTTCGGGCAAAATAACCTTTTGGAAAGAACCGCGACCTATCGTTTCGATCATGTCCATACAGTTCCACAATTCGCTCACGTTCAAAGCCGAGCAGCCGTTAAACGTCTGGTCGCCCACGAGCTTCAACTTGCCGTTATAAACAATCGTTTTTAAAGCCGAGCAGTTGAAGAATACGCCGTCCGTATCCGCGCTCGAATCGCTCCTTATGCCGATGACTTCGACCGTGTCGGGAACCTTCACGCTTACGATATTCGACTTGTTTGCAAACACGCCGCGCCCTATTTCCTTAACCGCGCGCCCGACAAAATCGGTGTCGGGTATAACCACCTCGGAGGACGAGCCGCTGTATTTTACAAGCTTACAGGAGTTTTCGCCCGTTGCCTCGAACGTAAAGTCTTTGTACGTTTCGTAAGCGACAGCCGTCAAACCGTAGTTATACGTTCTTTGAACCACGTCCTTGTACGCGCCCGCTTCTTTCGACTGGAAAGCGTACACCGCGGAAGCGAGCGAATAGTCCGCCGTCTTTTCGATTTTTTCTTCGCCGTCGTAGACAATCGCCGTCACTTTCGTGCTGTATTCCGAAAGGTTAATCGCGCGATAAATGCCCCTATAAGTCGTTTTTCCGTCGGTTTCAATCATTTCGAGCTTGTCCGCGACCTGTTCTTCGCCGCCGTCTTTTTTAATCTTTAAGATAGGCTCGCCCGTAAACGTTCCGCTGAACGAAAACGCAAGGTTTACTTTGTAATCGAAGAAAAGATATGCGTTTTCCCAAACGAGCTTGTCGCTCGTTCCGTTCACCTTTTTAATTTTCGGGTCGGCGATTGCCGTAAAGGCGGTCGGGCTTAGCCCGTAATCGCTTACGTTTGTTAAAGCCGTGTTGCCCCTTCCGGCGTAAGTTTTCAAGGCTTCGCCGTATGCGTACATATCGACGACAAGCTGTTTGAGCGCGTCGTCCGCGGGGTAAGCGGCAAGCAGCCGAGCCGCGTAACCGTCCACGGTAAACGGTTGGGTCATCGTCTTTTCGATAGCGGTCATATCCTCTCCCGTAACGGTGTACGAAATGCCTACTTCCGACGAAAAGTTGTGCGGAGTTATCCCTTTGTATTCAAAACTCGCCTTACCTCCCGTCACCGCGGCAGACTCCTCGACCGTTTCGCCGCTCTGCGTAAATCTCATTGTCGCGGCGGTATATCCGCTCGGAACGTTCGAAAGAGAAGTTTTTAAAACAATCTCCTCGCCGAGCGAAAGGTTTGCCTCCGCTAAGACGGTTTCTTCCGCATGCGCCCTCTTAAACGAAAGCGTCAAGCCGAAAACGGCGAACATAACGGCAAAGACAAACAGGCAAACGATACTTTTAATTCTTAAACGTTTCATCTGTCGCTCCTCCTTACCCGACTGCGTTGCCGCCGTTAAAGTCGGCACCGCCCGCTACGCCCTCAAACGGGTCGCCTTCGCCCAACACGCCGCTCGAACAAATAACGTCCTCGCTCACGAAAACGATTTCTGCTTCCGCCGTGTCGAACACTTTGCTTTTTTTACTCATCAAATATACCTCCCATGTATTTTTTGATTTTTAGCCTGCGTATATCGAGCCGCAAGACGAATTACAGATATTTTCCGTAAATAGTGAGGTCATAGCCCTCTTCTGCACCCGAAGTGATTGTCAGCTGGTGATACGCGGCTTCCCTGTCCTGAGGAGCTTTGTTTGCAACCAGAAGTACGCTTTTTTGTTCGTTTGCTCCCAAAGTAACGCTGACTTCGCCTATGTATTTGTTTTCAAACTCCACTCGATATTTTAGCGTTATCGCCTTGTCCGTATGGTTTTTGAAAGTAAGCAACACACATGTTTTGTACTTGGAACTCACCGGGCAAAGACTATAGTTCGTGTCCTCGTCGTGAAGAGTGATGTACCCGTTCGCCATTATAAAGTCCTTGCTCGAAGCCGCCGTGCCGGTAAAGCGGGTAGTGGGTAACTCGTCGGCTTTTCCGTGGCTTGTAGCGGGCTTTTCTTTCCCGTCTTTTGGTCCTAATCGGCAACTCGGGATAAAGTGATTGGTGAAATCCTTTGCGTAAACCGCGCGAAGCGTAATGCTCTCATAACCCATTTCAAACTCGGCTGCCAGCACCGAATAATCGGCGTAATACGCTCTGCCGTGCGCCCATCCGAGACATGCCGCTTCGTCGTCGTACACAACCGCGGCGTCCGCGGGCAGCCCTGCTCCGCTTTCGAGTTCCAAGGTTTTTTTGCCGTTGATGGTCGCGCCCTCGATTGTGACGGTAAACGTCTGAGCGGGCGGCTTTACGATATATGCGGCGTAACTTGGGAGAGAAGCGCAATAATCCGCGTAGGAGTCACCGGGAACTTTTATCTGCATGTCCGTTGGATAGCTTCCGCCGAAAGGATTGCCCGTGGTAATGGAGCCGTGAACGACCTTGGAACGACTGAACGTGACGTCGTTAAGGTTTGAACAGGATTTAAGGCAATCGGTGATGCTTACAACCGACGCGGGAATAACAATACTTTGCAACGTGGGTATCGAAGCGAACGTCGCCCCGCCTAAATATTTGATCTTATCCCCCGCAAAAGTTATCGTTTTCACGCCCGAACAAAATTGGAAGGTCCATTTTCCAAGTTCGGTTACAGTTGCCGGGAAAACTAAATTTTCGGGCAAAATAACTTTTTGGAAAGAGCCGCGACCTATCGTTTCGGTCATATCCATACAATTATTCCATAACTCGCTTACGTTCAAAGCCGAGCAGCCGTTAAACGTCTGGTCGCCCACAAGCTTCAACTTGCCGTTATAAACGATGTTTCTTAAAGCCGAGCAGTTGAAGAATACGCCGTCCGTATCCGCGCTCGAATCGCTCCTTATGCCGAGGACTTCGACCGTGTCGGGTATTACCACGCTTACGATGTTCGACTTGTTTGCAAACACGCCGCGCCCTATCTCCTTAACCGCGCGCCCGTCCGAATCGGTGTCCGGAATGACGGGGTTAATCGACGAGCCGGTGTATTGTACAAGCTTGCAGCTCGTATCGTCTATTTTTTCGAATTTAAAGCCTTCATAGTCGTACTCGACGGAGATACGCGCCATTCTGCTGCGAACGGTTATCGAATTGTCCTCGCCCTCCGTTTTGTCTACGTTGGTTACTTCGCAAAAATAGAACTTCAAACTGCGTTTTTGAATGTCGGGAACGTACTCCGGCATCGATGCGCCCTCGATAGCGAGCGCGTCTTCGTACGTTCCGCTTTCGGATACGTACCACATATAGGACAGTTCGCCCTCGCCCACCGTCGCCGTAACGCTTAACGGCAAAGCCGAGGTTTGCGCACCCAAAATGTAATCTACGCTTTCCGGTTGACTCTCTATGCGGGGGCTTTCCGTTTCAAAATAAACCTTTACCGCCGCCGCCATGCTGACCGCCGATTTTTTCTTCGTTCCGTTGACGAAAACGTTAGTGTTTGTGACAACGCAATAGTAGTAAGTCATACCCGTTTTCAGAGTGCTTACCGTAAGGTAACTTTTTGTCGCTCCGCTTACGGCTGTTCCGCCGGAATTGTCGTCCTTATCGTTAGAATACCACTGATAAGTCAACGTTCCGTTATCATCGGCGTACGCGCTTACCTCAAGCCCGAGCGTTTCCGCGCCCTTACGGACCGTCACGCTTTCCGGGTGCCTGATAAAAATCGGCGCAGCCGCGTCTTTATTGACAATCTCTGTTTCCTTTACGCTGCAAGAAGCCGCAAGAAGTGCGAAAAGGCACATCGCCGTCGATAAAAACACCAAAATGATTTTTCTCATGATTTTACTCCTTATAACTCGCCTTGTCGGCTTATTCCGGAAGGTTTGACGTCAACGGAGTCCATTTGAGCGTAGCTGTCGTGGTTATCTTCATACAGTCCACGAGGGGAGCCGTGGCAAGCGTTGTGCCGCCCAAACTTTTGTCGTTGTCCACAACCATCTCGATTATGTTTTTACCCTGTTTCAAAGAAATGTTGCTGCCTATGGTGTAATCCTGGAATTTGTTTGTCTTTTTAACGTTGTTGAAGGTAATGTCCTTATAAGCAATCGCTTCGCCGTTTACTTTGATTTTGAACGTATCCTTAGTGATTGTGAAAGATTTCGGGTTTTCGCCGCCGCCGTCAAGTATTCCCGTAGGGTCTTCCGCCGTAAAGCGAGCTATGATTTTTGCGTCGCTTACCGCTTTGTCCGCTTCTATCTCGAAAGTGAGCGTTGCGCCCTTGGCGTACAATCCCACTACAAAATACCCGTTTGAAGCGTTCATCGTTTTGTCTAAGTCGGGACCTACTTCGCTCATTCCGCCCGACCAGCCCGCGCCGACCGTCGGAAGTATCGCGTACTCGGCTTCGAACGTGTAAGTCTGAGCTTTCGGGGAATCGTTTTTCTTATCGCAAGCGACAAACGAGAAGAGAAGAACAAGCGAAAGAGCGCACGTAACTAAAAGCTTAATTGATTTTTTCATAATAATACCTCCGTTTATTTTGAAATTTTATTTTTTCTTCTTATGAATATCGCCGCAGCCGCGCCGGTCAAAGCAACAAGGCACACGATTGAATCCGTTGCGAAGTTGCCCGCGCAACCGTCGGTTTTCTTGATTTCCGTTTGCTCCCACTTGGCGTACAATTCCATATCGTAATCCACGCCTTGCGCAAAGTCCGCATGGTATTCGCACCCCTCGTCCGTATACCAGCCGGCAAACACATAGCCCTTGCGTTGAGGAGTAAACACGGGCGGCACGACCGTTTCGCCCTTATTCACGACAATCGTCTTAGCCATAGGCGCGTCGTCGTAATTAAACGAGAACGACACCGTGTAGCGTTTGACGGCAATCCATTTTGCATAGAACGTTCTGTCCGATTCTATAACGAGCGAACCGACTTCTTCCGCCTTGTTTACGCACGTCGCTTCAAGGTACCACCCGTCGAACGTGTAGCCGTCGCGAACCGGGTTGAACGCGGGCAGATTGACTACGGAATTTGCCTCGTAGTACTGCGAAACCGCGACGGGCGCGCCTACGTAATTCAAATCGTATTTCTGCTCGTAAGCGGTCAACGGCACTATCTGCGCGTACAAATTCATCGGGTTTGTAACAATCATCGGGAATTTTGCGGGCTTGGTGCATTCTTCGTCGAGGAACCAGCCGGCGAACCTCTCTTGCGCCGCGTTTACGGCGGGTCCTTTCGGCTCCGAAATCAACTCGCCTATTTTGCACGGCTTAAAAGCTGCTTCGCTTACGCCGTCGTTATAATTGAGCGTAATGTAAACGCCTATCTGATCGCCGTTGCCCGCGCCCATCGCCGCGCTGTTTGCATACTGGAACAGAGCGTAATGCGCGTTCATTCTTACCGACCACCACTGCGTGGGGCTTTCCTTATCCCATTTTCCGCTGTTCGTGACAGTCGTCCTGTAGCCGTTAGCGCCTTCCTGCGCGTTGCTGTTGCCGGAATAATACCAATCCGTCTGACTGACGAAAATTTCGGGAACCATAATTTTGTTGTTTACAGCGTCGTATTTTCCTTCGACCTTTCTGCCGTTCAAAGCCTCGTCGTTATCCGCGGGCGTTTCGTTCCAGGCAAGAGGAAGAAGGAAACACCTTTCGAGTCTGTCGCTCGTAACCTGTTGCGCGCTTCCGTTTACCATCGTAGTGAATTTACCGCCCGAGATTGCGTCGGTCACCGAGCTTCCTTCATAACCGCATTCGTTGTAGAAGAAGTATCTCGAAAGGTAATAATGGCTTTCTATGCGTACGATACCCACTTTGCCATGAGCGGTCATGAAGCCGTTCATGTTGCCGTATTTTGCGGCAAGCTCAAAGGGTTTGAGGTAAATTTCGCGCAGGGCTTGTTCCGTTAAGAAAATCGAAACGCCGCCGCCGCTGTTGCGGTCAGTTTCCATATCGTTGCACACAAGGTGTTTTCCGTGTACATGGATACCGTTTTCGACAACGCCGCGAATTACTGCCGCCGCCATCCAGCCGCCCTGGCGACCGTCGGAAGAATAATATTCGAAGTTTCTTCCGTTAAAAGCAAGGCGGTGAATGTTCATTCCGGGCGCGTACCAGCCGTAAAGTTTGAGGACTAAACATTCCTGCCCCGTCTGATAACCCATCTCGTACGCAAGTTGCTTGTTATAGGTGGCGGCAATCGTCGTTTCACAACACCAGAACGTCGATTTCGCGCCATGCACGACTTGTCCCGGTCCGTCCGTTTCGGGAGTTTCCGGCTTACCCACGGCGTCGAGCCGAGGGGATTTGTATCTGTTGTTCTGAGTGACGAAAACCATTTCGTTAAAGGTGAGCTGATTGAGGAAGTTTGTCCACTTCAGGTCGTTGAACGGCACGCCTACCATATCTTTGAGCTGAATCTTGGTTTTGCCGTTTACTCGCGCCGCAACGTCGCTTTCGCTCGCTTGTTTCCAATCCCCTTCGGTCAGTTTGTCGCGCGTTTTTCCGTATCCCGGAATATCGCTCGCCGTTTTATACCACGGGTCCGTGGGCTTGTCGCCGTTCGTCCCCTCCGCAGAAGTGTAGGTATGGTTGAACATCACGTCTAAGGCTTTGTCGCTCCAGGCAAGCTGATCGGGCGTGGAGGGAGTGGGCAACTTCCAATTCGTGCGGGTAACGTAGTCGGCGTCCTCTTTGGTCGTTTTGTTTCCTTTATCATCGATAAATCCGGTTGCCGAAGAGTTGTATTCGTCGTTCTGAGAGAACACCGCTTTTGCGTTCTCGCCGAAGCCTTGGTTGTAGTTGAGCGGGCTGTCCTTTTCCTCGCTGTTATAGCAGATGCTCTTTGTAACGGCGTAGGTAAGCTTGTAGCCCTCGTTTTTATCGGTGTGCGAATCGGTGCGGAAAAGCAATTGATAATCGCCCGGTTCGAGTTCGTATCCGCAAAAACCGTTTCCGTTAATGTCGTTCCAGTCGAAACAAGCAAGTTCGCGAACGTTAAACTTTATGTTTATCGTTTGCTCTTCGCCCGGTTTTAAAAGTTTGGTTTTTTCGCTGTCTATGTAGGTTACGTCGGATTTTTCGATATTCGCATTCGGTCCGTACGGCGCGCGGACGTAGAGCTGAACAACGTCCTTACCCGCAACGGAGCCGGTGTTTTTGACCGTTACGGGAATTGTTATGTCCGTACCGGCGTCCTTGTCGGTTATCTCGTTTGATTCGAGCGAAGCTTTTCCTACCGTCCATTCGAACGTGGTGTACGAAAGCCCGTAACCGAAGGGATACAAAATACCGTTATACCTATTATAATAAGCGTCGTCGGGGTGCAACGGGTCGGCGTAATCCTTTTCGTCTACGACGTTGGAAAAATATCCGTCTACGGTCGCCGCCGTTTCGTACCACCTGTAACCCATATATATGCCCTCTTTATAAGTGAGTGCTTTGAATATCCTGCGACCGACCTTTCCGTCCTCGGCGATTGCCCCTTCGAGGGATTTGCCGGAGGGGTCTTTGCCCGTTATGTTCGTCGTCGCGCCGACGTGTCCGTTTGTGCCGAAGTTAAACCATGCGGGGTCCTTTCTTATGTTCGCCGCCCAGGCGTCCACGGTGTGAGCGGAAGGGCTGACTTCGCCGTTAAGTATTTTCGGCAAAGATACTAAGCCCGTACTGCCTAACATGCCCATCCAGATAACGCCTTGAACGCGCGGGTCGTCCTGATATATTCCGACTTCGAACGGGTCCGCCGTGTTTATGCAGAGGATAATCCTCTTGAAAAGCGGCTGACCGTCTGCGTCCTTAATGCTTTTTACATGCGCCAACAAAGCTCTTTCGTTGTCGTCCGTTTGCTGAGAATGTCTGCTTGTGCCGTTTCCGAGAAACGCGTCTACGTTTTCCGCTCCGTCCGCGCGGGAAAGAAAGATAATCGCCGCGTCGGAATAATCTTTGTAGGAATCCGTTATCTCCTGAGTATAGTTGCTCACGGGTATTTCCCGGCGACTGTTTTTCGACACGTATAAAGCGTTAAGCTTTTCGTTCACGACGAACCCCGCCTGATTAAAGATATCCTTGATACTCTTGTTCTCGCCGGGGTTGGACGTGCCGCCGCCCGAGCCTCCGCCGCTCTTGCGCAGATTTGTGCTACATGAGCCGAACAGTGAAACTCTGCTGCCGCTCGCCAAAGGCAAAACTTTTGTTCCGTCCGAAGTGCTTTCGTTCTTGAACAACGTGATGCCTTCCGCCGCTATGCGCTCGTTAAGCGCGTTGCCGGCTTTGCGCGCTTCTTCGATAGTGGAATACTTAGAGTAAAACCGCGGTCTCGAAGGGTCCGGGTTAAGAACCTGAGCGGCTTTTGCGCGGGTAAAAGAACCGAACGTCCCGGCAAAAAGCGCGACGACAAGAACGAACGAAGCCATAATCTTCGAAGTCTTTCTTGTTGCTGTGTTTTTCATACATTACCTCCGTTTAATACTTATTTATCTTTTTCGCCGCGCGACTTTTTTTTGAACGCGCGTATTTCGAAAAATCCCCAAATCATCAAGCCGACGATGACGGCGCACTCCGTAACGAGCGTTACTTCCTGCCAGACGGGCATTGCGAAACGCAACACCGTTTTTTCGTCGATACCGTTCATCGCGTTTGAATTAACCACCGAAAACAACACGTTTTTTGCGGCGCGGCGCAACATCGCAACGTCGCCGTCGTTGTTTTCGTCCGGGCGCAACCAGTAACGCGTAAGGGTCAGGTTAAGGTCGCCGCCGGCATAAATCATTTGCTTTGCGCTCATATACGAGGAAACGTTAAAGTCGCAAATAATGCTCCCCTCAAAGCCCCACTCTTCGCGCAAAACTTCGGTCAGCAGTCTGTAATCGCCGCCCGTCCACGTCGCCCCGATACGATTGAACGACGACATTATTCCTTTTGCGTCGGCTTCTTTTACGGCTATTTCGAACGGGCGCAGGTAAAGCTCGCGTATGGCTTGCTCCGTCGCCCAGGTCGCAACGCCGTTGTCGTCGCGGTGCGTTTCCTGTTCGTTTAACGCGAAGTGCTTCATATACGGAATAACGCCCTTGCTTTGCGCGCCCTTTATTTCCGCCGCCGCCATAAACCCCGAGAGGAAGGGGTCTTCCGAAAAATACTCGAAGTTTCTTCCGCCGAATGGGCTGCGGTGCAAGTTAAGCCCGGGCGCGTACCAGCCGGTGTACGGCGTGGGGTATAAGCCGCCTTTGCCGTAAGCGGCTTCCTCGCCTACCGATTCGCCCATCTCACGCGCCAAATCGACGTTCCACGTACACCCAAGCACGTACTCGCTCGGATAAGCCACGTTTCCCGCAACGTTCACGTCGCTTATAAAGTTGACGAATCCCACGGGTCCGTCCGCGGATAACGTTTCCGGCAAATTCAGCCGCATAATCCCCGCCGTTTTGTACGCCCCGCGGTTGAACAAGTCCTTAATCTCCGCAAAGCTGAGAGTGTCCAAAAATTCTTCCCACTTTTCGTCGTCGGAATAGTCCACGCCGCGCATTTCTATCGCGTTCTTCTTTTTTTCGGCGGAAAGAGTACTCTTTTTAAACTGCTTTTGCGGATTGTTAGTCGCTGTCGAAGTCAGCTTTTCTTTGAGTTCGTCGGTCAAGGCAAGGGTGTTTTTAGCCTTA
>CAKQSU010000015.1 GCA_934273135.1 uncultured Clostridia bacterium | reverse complement strand
GGACATAAGACGAGCGGAACGCTCCACCTTTTCGGAATCCATATTCGCTGTGATCTTGATTTCGTTGACGCTCCTTTTTACACCACCCTTAAACAAAAGTCTGAGCCACCTTTTAGCCTCATAAAACGGCAGCAACCACTTGTGTTTTTCAAGATTGGGATACTGAACCTTCAAAACATCGTAACTGAGCCATACGCGCGACAAAATGTACTTTATTTTGCCGCCTTTTTTGTTTTGTCCGACGGAAACACTGTTCTCGAGCGTGCCGTACACGCCGCCGCTCAAAACAAAATTTTCAAGTTCTCGGGTTACGTCCGTATGCTCGCCGTCTTCAAACCAAACCTTCGATAAAGCCCTCGCCGCTTCGGCAAACTTTTCAAGCCCGCCGCGGGAAAGCAGGTCTTTGCGCTTTTCGTCGCTATGCTCGACCTTTTGTTCCAAAACCCACAAATCGACGAACGGTTTCACTCCGCACCCGCCATGTATAACGTGCTTAGCCATGTGTGCGATGTGATAATAGTAAAACGCTTCGTCTTTAAGCCTATGTTCGCTTGTTTTATCAACCAGCTCGGCGTACGTCCAAACGTCGGCTAAAATCTTTTCGGCTTCGTCCATAACATATGATTCTATAAGCGAATAATGCAGTTCCAAATGCACTCCGCTTTCCGAAAACATTCCGACGTCGTGGGAACCTTTCTCCTCGACGGTAAAACCTTTTTTTTCCGAAAGAGCCTTAATTGCTGTTTGAAGGTCATTTTCGTGAACGAGAATGTCTATATCGCAACTCGTCCGCATCCACGGCTCGGGGTAATACTTACGAATAACGGCACCCTTTAAGGGAATAAACTCTATGTTTTCCTCTCTTAAAATTTCGCGGATTTCCTCAAGCTCGGCGTTTATGTTTTCATACCGATAAATTGCGGTGAACACTTGCTTGTCGAACTTGTTTTTAATCTCGCCGTCCAAAAGTACTCCGCTTTTTTCGAGCGCGTCACCGACCAAATGCGCCGCATCGTGCGCCTTGGAAAGCTTATACAATTCCGTCAAAAACTTTGCGGAAACGTCGGACAGAACGACGTTTTCTTTCTGTCCGCAGACTTCATACTTTATGCAGTTTATCATTGTCCGTATTATGCTTTCCATAGTTAAAAATCTTTTCACCTCTCAGCGTCAATTTTACTGCTTTTTTGCTTTTTCTCGCGTGCAACTGTTTTTCGATAATTGCCGTTTAAAACCCGATTGTCTTATTTTTGAACGTTGAATTTCGGCTTTCGGCAAAGAAAAGCTTACTTATATCATAAAGCGCAAAAGTTGTCAATTTATATGAGCGCGCCCGGCTAAAACTCAAAGATAGTGCTTCAATGTTTTTTCTATCCAATATCCGTAGCGAGCGGAAGGACAAAAGCGTTCGAGCGTCTTGAATTTTTCGTAAAGCTCCACGCCGTCCGCCGCGTCATGCCAGATGTCGGCGTAAATATAATCGAACGAGCCGTCTTTCAGATTTTCGGCGAACTCAAACGCGTCGGCTTTTATTATTCGTATCTTAGCGGCGACCTCGCGCGGGAAAAGCGGAAGAATTTCGGAAGAAAAGAGCGAAATGACCTCTTCGTCGATATCGACGACCGTCACGCTTTCAACATCTTTTTTAAGCGCGACTTCAAGCGCGTAATATCCAAGCCCTAAGCCGTATGTCAACACTTTGCCGAAAGCTTCGTCGACGTAGCGAATCTGTGAGTTTATTTCGTTAGGCAAGAGCGTCATCCACTCTCTGCCCCTCTTTTTGATTGCGGGGTAGCGATATTCGGTCGGGAAAAAGCCTATGAGAGGCAAAACCTTGCCGCTCATAAAGTATTCGAAGTCGTCGCGAACAAAACCGCGATAAGGCGCGTAGGTCAAATATGTAAGCTCCGCATCGCCAAAGACCTCACCGTTAAATTTTACAAGCGAAAAATAATCGTTCGCGTAATAATCTTCGACCGAAAGTTCTTTTATGGACGGAACAAAATATTCGTTGAAAAATTCCTTGTCTTTTCCGTCTGCATCCACCCCGAGGCTTTCTGCAAGAACGAGCGCGAAAGCGTATTCGCGACTCACGCCGCACGCGGCGACTTCCTCGACGGATTTTCTTTCGACGAGCGTGTCCTCGACGTTCAGATAATAACTCAAAAGCCGCAAAAACCGCTCGTTGTTTCTCTCGTAAAATTCGCTCGTCATAGCGTAATCTCCGCAAGATTGAAGCCGAGTTGATCGCAGGAAGTCAGATAATAATCTATGCCGTTTCTGTTTATTTTCAAATCGGTGCGGCACTCCTTGCCGTGCAAATGCCCGTAAACTACGGCGTTGACGCCGTTCTTTTCCAAAAGCGACGTAAAAAGAGAATCTTCTCGCCGTACGTTAAAAGGCGGATAATGCATCATGACGATTGTTTTGTCACCCTCTTGCCGAATTTTGTCGACGGCGTTCATGCAGAGCCGAAGCCGTTCGGTTTCGCGCAAATAGAGCTTTTTGTCTTCTTCCGAAAACTCGCTCGCGCCCTCGACCGTCCAACCGCGCGTACCCGTCAGAACGAGATTTTCTATGCGCATGGCATCGTTTTGCAAAACGAAAAAGTTTTCCGGCAAAGCCGCGCGTATACGGGAAACACTCTTCCACCAATAATCGTGATTGCCGCGAATAAATATTTTTTTGCCCTTTAAATGCGCGAAAGTCGAAAGGTCCTTTATCGCGTCGTCGAGTTGCATCGCCCAGCTCAAATCGCCCGCGATAAGCACTATATCGTCGTCCGTAACCTTCTTTTCCCAGTCCGCCATTATCTTTTCGGCGTGGTCCGTCCAGACGGGACCGAAAACGTTCATGGGCTTGGGCGCGGTCGTAGATAAATGTAAATCGCTTATTGCAAAAATTTTCATACCTCGCCCCTTTTCTCCAAATAGGAAATAAAGCCCGAAATGCCTTCTAAAACGTCCTTAAAAGTCGCTTCGAAGTCGTGCGTGTACCACGGGTCGGGGATATCGCGCGGGCGAGAAGAAAAATCGAGCAGTTTATAAATTTTGCCGTAATTTTTTTCGCCGGCAATCCTTTTTATGCCGTCGAGATTATAGTCTTCCATTCCGATTATGTAGTCGGCTTCGTCGCAATCTTTTTTTGAAAGCTTGTGCGCCACGTGTGCCGAACAATCTATTCCCAGCCGGTCTAAAATACGCCTTGTCCCATAATGAACGGGCGAGCCTTCCTCTTCGTCGGAAGTAGCTTTTGAGTCGATAACGAGCTTATAGCCCGCTTTTTGGACAAAATCCTTACAGATATATTCAGCCATCGGCGAACGGCAGATGTTGCCGTAACAAACGAAAATCACCTTTTTCATGAAAACTTATTCCTCGCTTTTTTCGATAGTGTACTTATAGAGAGAACTCTTAGGAACGCCGCGCTCTTTCGCCACCTTTTTTATAGCTTCCATTTTGCTCAGCCCCTCGCTAAGATACAGCGCGATATGCTCCTCCACGGGAAGAGCGGAAAGCTCTTTTTTACCTTCGCTCCCCTCTACGAGAATAACGAATTCCCCTCTTTCGTCTATCTCCGGGAAAGACGACAGCGTAAACTCGTAACGAGCTTCGTGCAGTTTGGTCAGTTCCTTTACCGCTACGGCTTTTCTGTCGCCTAAAGCCTTAAAGAGCCTTGCAACGGTCTTTTTCAAGTCGTGCGGAGCGCAGTAAAAGATAAGGGTCGCGGGCAAAGCTTCGTACGAAGCGAGCAGGCTTTCGCAGTCGGAATTTTTTTCCGGCAAAAAGCCGATGAAGGAAAACCTGTCCGTTTTAAGCCCCGACAAGGTGAGCGCGGGAAGAATCGCGTTTGCCCCGGGAACGAGCGTAAACGGCAGATTTTCCCTTAAAAGAGCCTTGACGAGATATGCGCCGGGGTCGGACAAAAGGGGCGTTCCCGCGTCGGACACGACGGCAACCGTCTTGCCGCCTTTGAGCATTTCGATTATCTTTTCGCTTGCGGCGGCTTCGTTAAACTTCTGATAAGAAACAAGCTGTTTTTTTATATCGTAACGATTGAGCAAAGGAAGAGTGTGTCGGGTGTCTTCGCAAGCGATAACGTCAACTTCTTTCAAAACGGCAACGCCGCGATAAGTCATGTCCGCCAGATTGCCTATCGGCGTGGAAACAAAATATAGCATAAGCAAAAACTCCCTTTATATTAAGCGGTGAAAACCCTTTCGCCGTTACAGGATACAAAGAGTATACCACATTCTTAAAAAACTTGCAATGACATAATTCCTTTTATACGCAAAAAAGCACACTTTCGATAAATCGGTGGGATTTTTGCGCAAACGAACGAAAAATCATTGTTTTTTTGATACGCACGCGAAAAGCACGTTTTTTTTACGCAAGAATAATCTTTGCAAAAAATATCGAAAAATCGATTGTAATACTTATAAGTCTATGTTATAATGATTTTGTAAACGGTTTTTCGACAAAGTCGGGTTTTTTGTTTGCTCGTATAAATGCCGGATAAGCGTTTACCACACAAAAAAAAGGAAAAAAGAGCAATGAAAAACAAACCCGCCCACAAAACAGACAGAGATTTGTCTTTTGACCTTCCCCCTTCCGCAGCGGGAAGATTCAAGCCCTTTTGCGCAAACGTTCTCGGGGTAAACGTTGACGACGCGCCTTGCGAACAGGGCATTTTTATGAAGCAAAGCCTTTCAATAGTGTTTTACGCAACGGTTTTATTTTTGCTGACAAACGGCATTTATCTTGTCAAAAACATCGCCTTTAATACAATGATCGTTATTGACATGGTGCCGCTTTATATGATGGTTGCGTCTTCTTTGGCGATGTTGCTTTTTATAATTTTTTATAAAAATTACGATTCGAATCTGGCGCGGTACGTCTTGCTTGCGTTTTATATAATGGTTATCGCAAGCGTTACGGTTTTTATGGTTTCTTGCAACTACCATAAAATCGGGTTGTCAATTTCTATGTGCTATCTTTTTGTAATAATGGCAGCCCCGACGTACAAACTTTCCGACACCGTTCTTTTGTGCGTTTTGATAGCCGTCGGTTGGTTTCTTCCGGCGATTCTTCCTTACTCGGATAACTACAACTTGTTCAAACACTTCTTGTTGCGGTTCGCGATTGTCGCCGGATTTATTTCCGTTCGTCTTGTTTTTATCAATCGGGCAGCCGACGAACGCCGTGTAAAGGAAATAAGCAACGCTTACGTAAATCTTGCGTTCAACGACACGATGACGGGTACGCTCAACAAAAAGGCGTTGGAAGCGTACCGCTCGTATATCGTCGAAAAATTATCGCCCGAAAAAATCAGTCTGATAATTTACGATATAGACGACTTCAAATCTTACAACGATCATTATTCTCACGTTCAGGGGGATCGAACGCTTAAACTAATTTCCGAATGCGCCATCGGGGTTCTTAAAAGTCCCGAACAATACCTTTTCCGCTTCGGCGGCGAAGAATTTGTCGCGCTGTTGCCGAACGTAAGCGAATCCGAGGCTACGCTTATAGCCGTTGAAATGCTGAAAGCAATACGTTCCGCCGAAATCTTCAGAGACGATTTGCCCGGGCAAAGCGTTGTGACAGCCTCGTTCGGCGTTGCCGAAGGGACAAAGGAAGAATTAAGCGACCTTTCTCTTTTTGTTAAAGCCGACAAGCAGTTGTACACAGCAAAAAACAACGGCAAAAACAGCGTTGCGGCAAACAACGTAATCCATAATTAAAGCCGTTTTTTGTATAAACGGCAAAAAAGCAGTAACTACACACCACTATCCACTCGCTCGGCGAGTGGTTTTCTTTTACAATAAATACGGGCTGTCGCACGTTGCCGGAAAAAGCAACTTGCAACAGCCCGTTTTTGTGACGGCTTTATAAAATTTCCCACACGAAGGTCACGGTGTCTTTAACCTTAACGTCGTCGGGTTCGATATCTATATCCGACAGGCACGCGTCCGCTTTCATCATACAACTGCGCTCGACCCCGTAACCGGTGTCCGAATAAACGTTTATCTCGCCCCAACTATAATCGATTGAAATAAGTTCCCCGAGTTTCGCACCCGACGCTTGGCAAAGTATTTCCGCCTTTTTGACGGCGTTTTTCGCCGCGGACTTCAAGAGTTCTTCGCCGACAGCCGACGAATCTTTTACCGTGAACGCCACGGAAAGCTCGGGGCTTGCAAAACACGCAGCTATCGCCGACAAAACCTTTGCAAGCCGCTTTGTGTCGAAATCGAATTCGACTTTCAAGCTGTGCGCGCAAACGTAACCGTCGAATACTCTCTTATATGTGCCGTCCTTGTCTTTTACGCTTTCGTACTGCGTGCGGACGTGAAAATCCGTCGTTTTTACGGATTTTTTCTCAAAGCCTATCTCTTCGAGCGCGTCGTTGAGAAGGTCTATCCTTTGCGCGGCATAATCCATCGTTTTTTCGTAATCCTTGTTTTTTGTTTCAAGGTTTATCGAAATCACAATCAAATCGGGCTTAACCGAAACGTTTCCCACGCCTTTAACGGTAATTGTTTTCATCATGTAATAACCTCCGAAAATCTTTTCTTTGTAAAGTGATTATACCATATCGAAAAAAAATTGTAAACAAAAAGTTCGGTAAGTAAAAAAGCAGAGCGGGGAAATCCGTTCTGCCTTTTTGTCTTCTTTGTTTTTCTCAGTTGCCGCTCGAAGAACTGTCTTTTGCGGGGTAAGTGTCGTCCATATATTTTTTGAACGACTTCTTGTCCGCGTCGGTCATAACGCCTACCATGCGGTTGGCTTTTGCCAAAATATGTTCTCTGTCGAGGGTGTTGAGTTTTTCTTCGTAATCGGAAAGTTCGTCCTTATCCATTCCCGCGGTCGCTTTAAGGTCAACGACGTAAAGGTATCCGTAGTACGGCTCGTTGGTGTTTATTAAGAGCATGTAGTCGCCTACGTATTCGGGCTTATACCAGTCGAGAAGCGTGCCGTTAGCGTAATGATTGAGCTTTTCGACCTTTACTAAAGAGGTGTCCTTAACCTTGTAACCGTCCGCCGCGTCGACAAGGTCGTTAACGGCTACGCGGTAAAGATAAGTATCGTCGGTGTAGTACATGTACTTGCCGTCGTTGTACTTGTAAGTATATCCCGCAAGATCCTTACTATAATACACTTTTACTCTGCCGAAGCTTGCTTCTGCGCCCGTGGCGTTATAATCATACTTCATGATGCCGTAGCTTGCGTCGTTGTAAAGTATGCAGTTCGGCGCAAGGTACACGGAAGAATCGGCAAACACGGTCGAAGCAGAGCTGCTGCCATTATCGAGCGGCGTTCTCGCTTCATAGTTCGCAACGGCGTTTTTAACGTCGATTTTGCCGTCCGTAACGGTCGAAGCGGTAAGAGCCGCCGGCTTAACCGCAAAGTAACGGGTTACGGTAACGGTCGAGGTGTCGACGTAAGTTTCGCTCATATAGAGGTTTTCGCCGACGTACGCCTTGAACGCGAAAGTAACGCCCGTAGAGCCTATTCCGCTTTCTTCGCTGTATTTGCCCGCGCCGTAAAGAACTATTTCGTCCTTGTTGCTCGTAAGCGAGTAACGATGAACTTCGCTGAAGCTTTCGTCGGAATCGAGCTGTTCGTTACGCGGCTTCTTTTCATAAAAAGCGTACTTGGCGGCGTTGTCGGAAGAGAAGATATAGGAAGAAACGGCTTCGCTTCTGCCTATTTCGTTTCCGGCTTCGTCATAAGTGATAAGCACGTTCTTTTTGTCGGAATCGGTCGTGTAAACGGTGAGATAAACCTTTTTGTCCTCGCCTTCGACGAATCTGAACGGCGTGGAAAGACCTTCGGCGGTTGCGATAACTTTCGTTTCCTTACCGTCGAGGCGGGTTCTCGTGAATTCGGCTACGGTGTTTTGGACCTCGCCTTTCTTGTTAAGCTCGGTTGACGGCGTAACGTAATAAACGTAGTTGCCGAAAATATAAAAGCCGCTGCCGTTGTCCCTGTAATCGGTGTATATGAGTTTGGGGATAACTATTTCGCTTGTTACTTTTTCCGTGTCGGCGGTAGCTTTCGCGGCGGTCGCGAGGTCGGCTACTTTCGTGCGGACGAGCGCGCCTTTGACTACCTTGCCGAAAGCGTTGTCTGCGGTAGATTCCGCTTTGCCGTTTATATAATAAACGTAGTCGCCCTTTACGACGGCATAACCGCCGTTATCGGAAACCGTACCCGTTTCGTAATCGGTAACGGTCGAATTCCAGCCGCCGGCGCACGCCGTTAAGGAAACGAGCATAAGCGCGGTAAGAAGTAAACAAATAAGCTTTTTCATGAATTGCTCCTTTAAACGCCCTTTTTGAAAAGGCGCAAATTTCTTGCTTCACCGAAAGTATACGGGGTCGCCCCGCCGCATATAATAATGCATAATACTTCAAGTACAGTTTATTATATACTATAATCGATAGTTTTTCAAGCGTTTTATCGCTTAATTTTCTTTTATTCGGCACTAAAATTTCGATTTTTTATTTTCCGAAAACATTTTTGAGCCGAAACCGGGTTTTCGGCAACGTTTTTTAAGGAGAAAAGCAATGAATCTCATGGAACTCCTCGGCAAAATCGGAGAAGCCGTCGCAAACGGAACTTCGCCATCCGAAAAAAATTCCTCGCGAAAAAGCGAGCAAAAAGCCCCTTCCGTCGAAACGGGCGCGACTACCCTTTCCGCTCCTTTGTCGCCTTTGAAAACAAACAAGACAAAGCGCGAGACGGTTGAAGACATGCTCCGCCGCCACGCCGCGCTTTCCATGAAAATCGACGCCGACGCGGCAAAAAAGAAGCCCGATTGATTTTTCTTTCGAAGCCGTTTTTGTTACGAAACGCGACGTAACGCCGATTGTAAAAAAAAGTTGCAGCTGTTTTAGCCATGTCGTTTTCAGTCGGTAAAAACTTAATATCAAAAACGAATACTAATCCCCTTTTTACGACAACGCGCCGTCGGCAAAACTTTTTGCCGACGGCGCGTTTTTCTTGTTTTTATGCGGTTAATCGACTTATACGCCGACTTATTACTCCCATTCTATCGTGGCGACGGGCTTGGGGGAAAGGTCGTAAAGCACTCTGTTTACGTTCTTTACCTCGGCTAAGATACGCGCCGTTATCTTTTCTAAAAGCGCAAATTCAAGCGGTTCTACGGTAGCCGTCATTGCGTCCACGGTGTTTACCGCGCGGATAACGACAAACCATTCAAACGTTCTCTTGCCGTCTTTCACGCCCGTCGAACGGGCTTCGGGAACGACTGTGAAGTACTGCCAGACTTTTTTATCAAGCCCCGCCAAAGCAAATTCTTCACGCAATATAGCGTCCGATTCGCGAACGGCTTCGAGCCTGTCGCGGGTTATCGCGCCCACGCAACGAACGCCGAGCCCCGGACCGGGGAACGGTTGACGGTCAACCATAGAAGCGGGTAAGCCGAGTTCTCTGCCGACAACCCTTACTTCGTCTTTAAATAAAAGTTTGAGCGGTTCCACGAGGCTGAACTGCAAATCTTCGGGAAGCCCGCCGACGTTGTGGTGGCTTTTTACTCCGCCCGACTCCAAAATGTCGGGATAGATGGTGCCTTGAGCTAAAAATTCGATACCTTCGAGCTTTCTTGCCTCTTCCTCGAAAACCCTTATAAACTCCGCGCCGATAATTTTGCGCTTCTGCTCGGGGTCGGCAACTCCTTTCAACTTGTCCAAAAATCTGTCCGTGGCGTCAACGTATACGAGGTTCGCGCCCATTTCTTCACGGAAAACTTTTATAACCTGTTCCGGCTCGCCCTTTCTCAAAAGCCCGTGATTGACGTGAACGCAGGTAAGCTGCTTTCCGACGGCTTTTATTAAAAGCGCGGCAACAACCGACGAATCGACTCCGCCGGAGAGAGCGAGCAAAACTTTTTTGTCGCCTATTTCTTTTCTTAACTCGACGACTTGTTCGTCGATAAAGGCTTTTGCGAGTTCCTTAGTCGTGATTCTCTGCATATCGGCAGGTCTTACGTCTGACATATTTTTCCTCCGTATACGATGAACGCGTATACATTTTTTATTATTAGTCGCGCGCGGAAAAGCTTGCTGTCGTTTTTTTAGAAAAAACCGTTCGCGCCATGACCATATTATATGTTACCTTATAAATCTTTCTTTGTCAAGAACTGTAAATTACTTTCCCTCTTTTTCTTTTAATTTTTCATTCGGCGATAACTTCGGCAAGGCAAATGAAAAAAGTAAGCCTCGACTAAAAAAATTTTTATGAATATGAATTTTTAATCATATTTTACTTGACAACGAAAAACAACAGTGCTATTATAAACGCGAAATTGAAGTAAGTTTCACATTGCTCGTTTGTTCGGGCATAGCTTAATACGGAGGATTGAAAATGCCGATAGTGATTGCGCCGGTCGGTACGCCGCTGAAAATAGTGCGTATTGCGGCGGACGAAAAGACAAAACAACATCTTGAAAACTTAGGGATAACGATAGACGGAGAAATAACCGTGCTTTCGTCGAGCGGCGGTACTGTCGTCTGCAAGATAAAAGACGGCAGACTTGCGCTCGACAGCGAACTATCCACTAAGATTTTCGTTTCATAGGGATTGCATTCTTTTTCCTTACAAATACTATTACCTTTGTAAAATAATTTAGGAGATATATATGGAAAAAACACTTGACAATTTTATCGTCGGCGAAAACGGCGTGGTCAAACACGTCGGCGGCGAAGGCAACATTAAGCGTCGTTTGTTCGATATGGGCATCACTCCGGGCGCGGAAATAATGCTTCGCAAAAAAGCCCCGCTCGGCGACCCCGTTCAGGTAACCGTGAGAGGTTACGAACTAACTCTCCGCCACACGGAAGCATCTTGCGTTACGATGGAGGTCACAAAATGAAACGTTTTGCATTAGCAGGCAACCCCAACTGCGGAAAAACAACACTTTTTAACTCCCTTACCGGGTCCACGGCGCACGTCGGCAACTGGCCGGGCGTTACGGTGGATAAGCGCGACGGCGTTTATAAAAAATGCGCCGAACACGTCGCCATCGTTGACTTGCCGGGCATTTACTCTCTTGCTCCGTACACTCCGGAAGAAGTAATCGCGAGAAACTACATTCTCGACGAAAAACCCGACTGCGTAATCAACATCGTCGACGCGACAAACCTCGAACGCAACCTCTATCTC
>CAKQSU010000014.1 GCA_934273135.1 uncultured Clostridia bacterium | reverse complement strand
CTTCATAGGTACGTTGAAGTCAACGCGCACAAGGCATCTTTTTCCCGCGACGTCCACGTCGCGAATGGATTTTTTGTTCATAAGTTTACTCCTTATATTTTTTTCGACTATATAATACATTCGCGCGCGGAAAAAGTCAATCGTTTACCATAAAAACATTGAATTTTTTACTTTTTATTTTGCAATTCTTACTTTTTTAACCTATTTTTTGAGTACGTTTTTATATCCTTTGCCCGAAACGATAAGCGAACACAAATTCGTCATAGGCTTTAAGACGGGCAGCGCGAAAGACGCCGCCGCAAGATTGAAAAGAGTGTGGAACGCGGCTACGCTCCGCCCCGTTGCCCTGACAAGCAAAAGCCGCGGACGGAAGAACACAAGGAAAACAAAGTACAGCATTCCGCCGAACACGTTGAAAACAAAATTGAAAAGAGCCGTCGTTTTCGCGCCGTCGCTTTTTTTGAGCGAAAACAGAAAAACCGTCGAGCATGAGCCGATATTCGCGCCGACGATTAAGTACGTCGCCGACAAAAAATCCACCCCTCCGCTTGCCGCAAGTATGACCAAAACGGCGGAAAGAGCCGAGGACGACGATGTGAGCGCGGCTATAAAAAAGCCGTTTAACAGCAGTATAGGCGGACTTTTTACGGTGAGCAAGGTTTTTACGAAAGGAAGCTCGACCAAGGAAAACGCACTTTCCGACATTATGAAAACGCCGCTTAAAACAAGCGACAAACCGAACAGCGTTTTAAAAAACACGGCTTTAACTTTGTCCTTTCCGTCGAAAAAAACGTAAAGAGCAAAAGTGACGACAAGCAAAAAAACGGGCGCGGTTTTGCCGCCCGCAAAGCCGGTGATACTCGCCAATTGCGCCGTTACGGTAGTGCCGATATTAGAGCCTATCTCGACCGCCGCGGCGTTTAAAAGGGTCAACGCGCCGCTGTTTGCAAGCGAAACGGCAGCCATGTTCACGGCGACGCCGCTCTGAGCTATCGCGGAACAACAGCACCCGAAAAGGCACGAAAAAACGCGGTTCGACGAGGCTTTTTCGAGAATCTTTTCCGTTCTTTTTCCGCTCAGGTTTTCAAACCCGTCGGCGACGAATTTAAGCCCGAGCAAAAAGACGACAATGCCCGTAACAAACAATAAAACGCCGTTCACCTTAATAACCGCTTCTCGTTATTATACGGCGGAAAATTTCCTTTTATACGCTTATTTTACGTATTTTAACGGCTTATTCGAGGGTTAAAGGCGAGCGAACCCTGTTGCCGTGCGATTTTATAACGAGGTCGAAGTCGTCGCCCTCGCCGTTTATTTCCACGGTAACGGGTTTCGTAAGGCAAAAATATTCCTTTAAAAGCCGCTCTGCGTCGAGCCGTATCAAATCTTTTGACTTGCCGACGAAGCCGTAACGGTCGGCTTCGATCATTCTTTCGGCGCGTTTTTCGTCACGCATACTTTCTCCTTTTAATATATATTAGCGCGTTATCGCGCCATACATGACAAAGACATCACCCTATAGCCGCCTTGCCGCGGCGATTTTCAGCCTGCCGAATATTCCGCGATAAGGGGATACGGGGTCGTAAAGCTTACCTTTGCCCGCGCCCGTCAGATTTTTGGCTAAGTACGAGTAGGCTTTGTCGGAAGTATAAAGCTTCGTTAGCCTCTTTGCGTCGCCGAGCAAAATTCCGTCGTCGTCCGGCAAAACCCCGGCGATATCGAGCTTTAAAATCTTTTTGATATCGCCGACGCCTATCGTAAGTGAAGCGGCGATGAGATCGCCTCGGGCGCGGTTTACGACCACCTGAATTTTTTCAAGCCCGTAACTTTTTATGAGCGAAACGGCTTTGTCCGCGTCCCTTAAAGAGGAAAGCGACGGGTTGACGACTACTAAGGCTTCGTCCGCCGCGGCAACGGCTCTTTCAAAACCCGCGCCTATGCCGGCGGGGCAATCGACAAGCACGAAGTCGAACGAATTTTTAAGCCCGTCCATCAAAAGTTTTACGTTTTGCGCCGAAACCTTTACTTCGGGGTTTTTGGACGACGGCATGACGGCAAGGTTGCGCCCGACTTCAACAAGTGCTTGCTTGGCGCGGCATCTTCCGCTTATAACGTCCTCTATTCCGTAGGTCGTTTTGTTCTCCACGCCGAGCAGAATATCGAGATTGTTAAGCCCGAAATCGAGGTCCAAAAGCACTGTTTTTTTGCCCATGAGAGAAAGTTTGTATCCAAGACATGCCGTAACGGTGGTTTTTCCCGCGCCGCCTTTGCCGGAAGTTATAACGATTTTTCTTGACATTTTTTCTCCTTTTTCCAAGATTATACATTGAACTTAATCCGCGCGAAGTTGTTTTTTTGTCGGCTACGCTCTTTTTTTGCCGAAAACATTTTTTTCGCTTTTATTCGCGAGCCGTCTTACTCCGCTTAATAGAGGCAAAAGACCGCGACCTTTAAAGATAAAAGCCGCGGCAAAAATATTAAGTTTTATTCGATAACGGGCTTATAGCCCTACTTTTTACGCTTACTCGTCATAGTAAACGGCTATCGTGTCGAGGTTTGCGGTGGACTGCGTTTCGCCGCTCGATATACTCTTGTCGGCAACCTTTACGGCTTCGGTTTTACCGTCCCAATAAACGTATTTGCCGTCCTCCGTCTTAGGCGTTAAGCTTTCGAGAACGAAAGTATCCCCCGCTTTAACGGCTACGCCGGTGAGGGCTATATACGTCCAGTTCGCCATTATCTCATAACCGCCGCTTGCGCCTTTCAAAATCATATCGTCGGAAATCGCTATTTCCGTTACGCCGCCGTCCGCATGTCGGATATACGCTTTGAAGATTTTGTTAAAGACCATATCGCCCGTTTTTGAAGCATTGCCAGCCCAGTTTATCCGGTGCAGCCACCCCGAGGAAGCCTTGACGACGAACGAAGCGGTTGTATTCTTTGTTACGTTAAGATTTATTTCCACGCGTGAGCCGCCGTAAAGATAAGTGACGTAATCTTTATTATAAGAAGCGTTTTCGGCTTTTTTAACGTTCGGACTCGTCGAACCGGACTGAATCGTCGCGCCCGTTCTCGACGCGTATCCGCCCGCCGCCCATTCTATGGTGTTTTCGCCTTTGAGCATGTCGGAAGTGACGTTGTGATAATTTCCGTCCGTTTGCGAAAGGGTTTTTGTTTCCGTGTGTCCGCAAGCGCAAGTCAAAACTACTGTCTGTACACCGTCCTTTTCAAAAGCGGTTGCCGAATAAATGTGAGTAGCGGTTTTTTCCGTTTCGTAGCCGCAAACTTTGCACTTTTTATAGTGTAATTCGTTTTCTGTTTTGAATTCGAAGTCGTGCGCTTTTAATTCGCCGAATTCTTGCTTGCAAACTTTGCATACGGCTTTTTTGGTGCAAGTCGCTTCGGTTTCGACTTCGTGCGCTTTGAGTTCGCCGAATTCCTGTCCGCAATGTTTGCAGACCGCCTTTTTTGTGCAAGTCGCTTCGGTTAAAGCTTCGTGAGCGACGGGCGAGCCGTAAGTAAACGTTTCTTCGCCCTTTACGCCGCATACGCAGGACTTAAAGTATACCGCGGAAGAAGTGCAAGTCGCCGCTTCTTTAAGGTACTTTTCGGAAGCGACCTTTTCCGTAAAGGAATGAGTCTCTTTTTCGCCCAAAACCTTACTGCAATCGGAGCATACGCGCCAATGGCTTTGCTCGTCGTAAGCGTAGTCTTCGGACGGAATGCAAACGCCGCAACCGTTGGACAAAACCGTTACGGTATCGAGGAATATCCCCGCCGCCACGGGGAGATTCGGCGTGCCTTTGAAAACGGTGGACGCGGACAAAATTTCGCTGTGCGCCCTCACCACGAGCCTGATGACGTTTTCGCCCTTTTTGAAGTCCACGTTTGCAAGCCTCAGATTGCGATAAAGCCCCAAAAGGTATATATCGCCGCCCTCCTTGTCGCTCGAACCGTCCGCGCCCAAACGAACGGCGGACGGGATTCTTATTTCCTCGCCGTTGACGAAAACGGAAATCCAATAGTTTGCTTGCAAGCTCTTTACTTCCGAGGGATACCAGGTATCGTTTTGGTATTTTGTGCGATAGTTTGAAGCGAGCCTTAATATAACGTCGCCTTTAACGAAAGAGGAAGAATTGACTTTTACTTCGATAATAGAGCCGTCGGAAAAGTCCGTTATATACTTTCCGCCTTTGAGGAGCGGGGCTAAGAATCCTCTTCCGTCCACGCTCTCGGTTGCCGAGCCGAATACCAAGTGCTTATCTTTTTCGACGTCGACTTCGTTTGTAACAATTACGGGAATCTCCGCAAAAACGCTTTCGTCCGACTTTAAAACGGCTTTCACAACCGAGCCGATTTGCAGGTTATCCCCGCCTATAACTTCGTAATCGGTAGTTTTTGTTCCGTTCAAAGCAATCTCCAAGCCCGTGTAATCAAAATTTTCTCCGACGGCGTAGCGCGCCTTGTCGGCATTTTTTATAACGGACAAAACGTTTGCCGTTTCGCTCACGGCAACTTCCACTTCGACCGTCTTTCCGCCGTAAGAGAGCGTTAATTTGTCGTCGCCCTTTTTAAAAGGAACCCTTTCGAAATAATAATCGGGAACTTTTATTTCCGAGCCGCCGCTTAGTTTTGCGACAAGCTCTAACCCCTCGGTGGAAGGATATTCGCCGACCGAGTAACTGAGCTTGTTCGGCTTTTTAACGACCTCAAGGGATTCTACTTTCGCTATCTCCACGAAAACGGGTACCGTCAGGGAAGATTTTTTGTAAGTTATTTTGACTTCTGTCAGTCCTATTTTCATCGCGCCCTTAGGCGAAACGGTGTAGCCCTCGGTTACTTCTTCCGTCGACCCGTCCTCGTAAGTCGCTTTGAGTTTTATCGGCGTTTTCAGGCTTGTTTCGAATTTTTGATCGACGTAATAAACTTCGGGTAATTCTCCGCTTAACAATTCGAGCGAAACGGGGATTTTTACCTTAACGCTTATGTCGAGAACGACGGAACGGTTGCGATAAGTGATTTTCACTTCCTCGTCGCCGTCTTTAAGCGCGTCGGTCAAGTCCCAGCTGTAACCCTCTTGTACCGCCGCAGTTTCGCCGTCATCGTACACGACTACGAGCGAAAGCCCCGTCGGGTCGAATTTTTCGCCCTCGAAGTATTCGAGTTTTTTCGGCTTTTCGGCTATTTGCATACGCGCCACTCCCACCGACGAATCGACCGAACGCGGAAGCGCGAAAGTGAAAATCGTTATCAGCGCGATTACGATACACACGAGGTTTATCCCGCCCACGCCGCATAAAATAATGTTCCTTTTACTCATGTTCCACCTCGTCAAACGTTAAATTTTATGTCTTTGTCTTTCTTTTCCGAAACGGTGTACGCCCAGAACCCGAGCCAGCTCAACGCCATAACGTCCACGCAGACGAGGACGGGTATCCACCAGCGGAAAGGAATGTTTCTCACGACGATAAGGTCGGTGTTTGCTTTTATCGTATCGAGCGTATTGTCGTGATTTTTGGAAACGTAATACGCGCGGCACTTCATATAAAGAATGTTTTTAGCGGAAATCCTTGCATAGTACGCGCTCGTTTTGTCGGAGCCTATCGAGAACCCGGCAGAGCCGCCCCAGCCCGTGAGCATCAAATCGTTTCCGGCGTAAACGCCCTGTTTCGGGTTCATATCCCCGCCGTAGTAGTCGGTTATAACCGCGCCTCTAAAACCCCATTCCGTCCTTAAAATATCGGTGAGAAGCGCGCGGTTGCCCATTGCGCGCACCGACCCTATACGGTTGAACGCCGACATTATACCGCACGTTCCGCCTACTTTGACGGTGATTTCGTAAGGTTTGAGATAATTTTCACGCATGTTTTGTTCGGTCAAAAACGTGTTAAGTCCGCCGCGGCTTGTTTCCGTTTCGTTGACGGCAAAGTGCTTTACGTAAGTATACATGCCGTTCGCCATGGAGCCTTTAACCTGATACGCCGTTATGTAGCCCGAAATAATCGGGTCTTCCGAGCAGTACTCCGAGCAACGCCCGTCAAATGGAGAGCGGAGCATGTTGCAGGACGGAGAATACCAGCCGTCAAGCCCCGTGGACACGGCTTCGTTGGCAATTCCCAAGCCGTATTCGTAAGCAAGGCGAACGTTCCAGCTCGAAGCTAAGAGGGTCGTGGACGGGAAAAGCGTCCAGCTCGAACGCGCGCCCGAGTCGTAACCCGTGTTGGTGTCGCCCTCCTGAATGTGGCGGTTTAAGCCCGAGCCGCCGTCGTTGTCGAGCATGTACTTTTTGCCGACCGACTCTATCTCTTTTGTTCTGTACCCGCCGTAGTTTATGAGCGTTTCCATGTCGGAAATGGAAAGTTGGTTCAAAAGCTTATCCCAGTCGGGGTCGTCGTAACTTGCGCCGAGTTTTAAAACAAGCTCCTCGTTTATTTTCAGGTTTTCGCCGTTTAATAGTTCGTCTTTCGTCGCCTTTCCGCCGTCCTTTTTAACGTACAAAAGCAGTCCGTTGTCCTCTTCCGTTTTGGGCATTTCCGTCGCCGCGTAACCGGAATACGTATAGCCCGCGACCGATTCGTTAGCCCTCTTTATATCGCGTTCTACGGGGAAAGTGCCTTTAAAGTCCGAACGGGTAAGGTACTTAACCTTTTCGCCGGCAAAGTCGGAGCCGTCTATCGCATACGAAGCGTAAGCCTTTTTCTCCGCGCCGCCTAATGTGTAGTTCGTAAATCTGTTTTCGACCGTTTCGCCCGTAGTCGGGTCTTTGTCGAATTTTATTGCTTCCTGAAGCGTGAAGGTAATTTCGTCGTTTTCGCAACCTTTTTTGGTGTGAGAAGAAGTGCGGAGCGACAAAACGTAATTGCCTTTTTCAAGCTCGTAACCGAAAAATCCGTTGCCGTTTTTATCGTAACAATCGTACGAAGCCATATCGTAAGGATTGAACGTAAGCGTAAGCGTTTCGCTCGCGCCCGGATCGAGCGTAGTGGTTTTTGCAAAAGCGACAAGGGTGACGGACGACTTTTCTATTCCGCCTTTTGTATACGGCGCGGAAGCGTAAAGCTCCACAACGTCCTTGCCGCGCGCCTCGCCGATGTTTGTTACTTTCACCTTAACAGAAATAGGATTATTGCCGTTAATCGACTTATCGGCGGGGATTTCCGTAACCTCCCAATCGAACGAGGTGTACGAAAGCCCGAAGCCGAACGGGTATTGAACGACGGCTTCGTAACCGTTTTTCTTTTTCGCTAAGGTCGTTCCGTCTTTCTTTTTAACGGTAATATCTATCGAACTGTCCGCCCAATAACCCTCTTCGTCGGCGGTTTCATACCACTTGTAACCGAAATAAATATCTTCGGCGTACGTTATGTTGAAGCTTGTCGCATCGTCCGGGTGGTTGAAGTAAGTGGGGTTCGTGGTAAAATCATACGGGCTTGTCGTGGTCGTTTTTCCGGACGGCGTAATCTTGCCGTACATAATTTTGACTATCGAATAAGCCCCGCTTTGCCCGGACCCCGAAAGCGTAAGGCACGCGCCTATGTTTTCGTACTTTTCGAGGAACGAGTAGTTAAACCCGTTGCAACTGTTGACTATGACGATTACTTTTTCAAAGTTTGCGGTCACGACGTCGAGCATGCCTTCTTCTTCGGAAGAGATATCGAGATACGTTCTGTCCGTAACTCTGTCCTTAACGTCGGTCGAGGGATACTTCCATTGCCACTTGGGCAAATCCTGTCCTTCGCCGCCCTGTCTGCCGAGAACGACTATCGCCGTGGAAGAAAATTCCTTAGCGTTAGCTATAACTTCGTTAGTGTAAACGGACGGGGACGGCTCTTTTAAAAGGAAAAACTTTTCGCCGTCATTGAGAGCTTTTCCGTCGCCCACGTTGCAGAATTTTTCGTAAATCGAAGTGAGTTCTTCGTTCGTTTCTATTCCGTTTTCCTCTAAAGCGGTGAGTATGGGCTTGATTTTTTGGCGAACGGTGTTGTTGTTGCCGTTGACCGAGCCGCTTGCGCCGCCTATCCAGGCAACGTCGATTGAACGCCACCCGAAAACGTTTACCGCGGAAACCTCGCTTTTTGTAAGCGGCAAAGTGTCGTTATCGTTCTTTAAAAGAACTACGCCCTCCGCCGCCACGTCTTTGCAAAGTTCGTCCGACAGTGCGAACGCTTCCTGCGCCGCCTGCCCGCTCATGTTTACGCCCGAGCCGCACAAAAAGCCCGTTATAAGCTCATTGAGTATGCCGCCCGCAATGTTGACGGCGAGCAATAAAACCGTTAAAAACGCTATTGCTCCCAATTGAATTTTTTTACTGTTCGTCATATCCTTTTCCTTGTTTTTGTTTCGTTTAGTCTGCCTATAAGGCGATTATCGGGTTTTTTTAGTAATAAACAGCTATCGTGTCGAGCGTAGGCGAGGACTGTGTATTAACATTACCCGAAATGCTGTTATCCGCAACGTGTTTAGGCTGCGTTTCGCCGTCCCAGTACATATACTTGCCGTCTTCCGTTTTAGGCGTTAAGCTTTCAAGGACGAATACGTCACCCGCTTTCAAAGCGATATTCGCAAACGTAACGTATTGCCAATTAGCCATTATCGCATAGTTACCCGTCGCGCCTTTAAGTATAACGCTATCGGATATTTCGATTTCGCTTGTCGTGCCGTCAGTATGACGGATATAAGCCTTAAACACCTTGTTGAAAATCATATCGCCGGTAACGCTTTGACTATTACTCCAACTAACCTTTTGTTGCCAACCCGAAGAAGCTTTAACGACAAACGAAGCCGTAGTTTCGGTTGTAACGTTTAAGTCTAATTCTACATACGAACCGCCGTATAACCAGTCAACATAGTCGTTTTTATGGGACACTTTTAAAGCTTCCTGAACAACATCGCTACCGCTATTTCTAATCATTGCATTTGCTCTTTCGCTCTTTTTTGCGGCTGTTCCCCAAGCTATCGTGTTCGTGCCTTTAAGCATAGAAGCATTTACGTTATGATAGTTAGCGTTAGTCTGTTCAAGCGTTTTCGTTACGCCGTAACCGCAAACCGAGCAAACGCCGACAAGCGTTTGTTTGCCGTCCGCTTCGCTTGCCGTGTAAACGTAACTGCAAGGCTGTCCGTCGGCTTTCGTGCCGCAAACGGAACAAGTACCCGAGTGTGTGCCGTCGTTGTTGGAAGTAAGCGTATCGCCGTAATCGTGAATGCCGGTCGCGCTGTTTTCAAGCTCGAACGTTTCTTCGCCCTTTGCTCCGCATACGCAAGAATAATAGTAAACGGCGTTATGCGTGCAATCGGCGGCTGTTTTGAGATATTCCGCTTTTACGACCTTTTTGTCGTACGCATGCGCTTCGGAAACGTTTTCGCCGCCCGTCAAGCTTTCGTAAACGTGGGTTTCTCCGTTGTTTACGCAAGTTGATTTTACGATTTTCACGCCGTCGTAAGAAGCAAAGCTGTCTACCCTCGGGGAAGACGGGTCGCCGTCTCTGCCGTCCTTATAATTATTAAGAACGTCCGCGGTGAAAGTGAGTTCGTTGTAGCCCGCTTTCAATTCCAAAACGAACGGGACGTAAGTGAAGCTTCCTAAAATCTTATAGTTGTCGCCGCCCGTAGCGATATCGCCGTAAAGCTTAACGTCATCGCCGACAGCAATCGCCTTGCCGTTCAACGCCGTACTGAAAACTTTGTTGAATTGCATATCTTCGGTTTTCGCCGTATAATGCGCTCTCTTCTCCTTTTCTCCGCCGCCCCATGCCGTGCCTTTCGTCACAATGTAACCGGAAGAAGCTTTTAAGACTACGATTGCCGTTTTTTCTACGTCGGAATAAAGACCGAAAGTCAGTTTTGCGCCGGACTTAGAAGTAAAGCCGGTTGCAAAATCTCTATCCCCAGCTCTTGCCAAAGCAAAGAGAACGTTAGCACTTGCGCCGGCAACTTGCATAGAAGCTCCGCCCGAAAGTACGTTTTCGTCTATGTCGTAAATTTCGGTAGCGGTCGCGCCCTCGTCGCTCACCTTGCCGCAGAATTTACAAATTTTAGCGAGTTTCTGTCCGGTGACGTTAAGCCCCGTTGCAACGTCCGTGTATTGATTCACGTTCGTCACGCCTTGCGGAACGGCGGTTTCGACCGCGCCGTCGATAAATTCGCATGTGTGCTTTTTAGCGTACTTTGCCGCCGCTTCGCCGTAAATCGCCGCGTTGAGCGCGAGCGCGTGTTCTTTAGTCGCGCTTTCAAAATCAGCCGTTAATGACTTAACGCCGTACGTTATCGCCGAGCCGACTTTTTCGCTGCCGATGTACGCTTCGGCGGTTACGGTGTTTGCGTAATCGCAAGCAAAAAGCTCTTTAATCGCCTTATAGACGGTTATTTTGTTTTCACCGACCGTTTTTTCATACGCTTCGAAGTAAGAAGTTTCCGTGCCGTCGTTAAACTTAATCACTAAGTTTTCGGTCGTGTTCGCGATAAACTCAAAGTACACGCCGAGCATACTGTCGAATCTTGCGCCGTAGCCCACCCAGCGGAATTTCTGCCCGTCGTTGTTTGCGGGGGCGGAATATTCGCTTTCGGTCAAAGGCTCGGCAGTCGCTTTCAAAGCCTTTTCATCGTCTGTAAGAACGGAAGAAGCGAGCGTTCCGACGGTTTCGTTGTTTTCGGTAGCAACGTATTTTTGCGCTTCGTCGCCGTAGTACAAAAGGCTCACCGCAAGCGCGCGCATGTTTTCGTATTCCTCAACGCTTATGCCACTTTCTTTGTCGAGCGCGAGCAAATCTTTAACGTATCCCGCGACGGTGAAGGTGTTTTCTTCGGTTTTTGCAACCTCTTCGCCGTTATACAGCGTAAGGGTTGCTTGTATTTCGTCCGTCATGCACTGCGGCGCAAGCCCTTCAAAGCTTACTTTCGCTTTGCCGCCGACTATCTCCGCGTGCAATTCCTTTGTCGCCTGCCCGTTTCGATAGACAAAACTCATTTTCGCCGAAGTATAGTTGTCGGCGTTTTCGATAAAGTAATTTACCGTTATCGACTTTTCAAGCGTAATACTTACGCTCGTAAGGCATTTTGTTTCCGTCGTCGCTTCCGCTTTGAAAAAGCCTTTCGCTCCCGCTAAAAGTGAAAGCGAGCAAATTACAGCCAGAACGGCTACGCATAATTTTTTATTCATTTTCGATTCCTCCTTATTCGCCGATGCCGCCCCAACCTTTGTAGGGGTCGCCGTCCACTGCTTTACCTACGTCGATACCTGCCGAAGTCGTTATCACGTCCTCGCTTTTTATCGTGACGAGTTCAACCTCGCACGGTAAAAATTGTTTTGCTGTTTTGCTTTTCAATTTCCTTACCTCCCGAAAATTATATTTTTCGCGAAAAATTTTTCGCGTTTTCGCTTTTGCCGTTAAGCTTTACGCTTTTGCGACTTTCGCGCAAAAGCCCCCTTTCAAAGGGGGTATCTT
>CAKQSU010000013.1 GCA_934273135.1 uncultured Clostridia bacterium | reverse complement strand
CAATTTTTGAACGTACCGCCGTTGACTTCTATCGTAGCCGTACCATCTCTATAAGCGGAGTCAATGCAGTTGAACATAAAGTCATAATAATACGGTTTGCCGTAAGGATTAATTTCGAACACGCCGCCGTTTACGGTTACTTTACCGGTTTCTACCTGCGCGACAGTACCGCCGCCAAGATAATAACCGCCGTTTATAATAAGCTTGCTGTTGCCTACAACGTCAAACGTGTACGGTCCGATATTGTTGCCGGGCTCCGAAGATTTATCGAGAGCAGAAATTATTCCGCCGTTGCCGCCGGCACTGCTGTCCGTAACCGTAAATGTCGCGCCGTTCTTAACGTAAATAGCAACATGGTTGTTCTCATATTCGGACATTTCCGCAAAGAACGTAATTTTATGCCCGTTAAGGTCAAGAGTCATATCAACACCGACAATGTTTCGATTTTCAACCGTATCATCGTTTTTTTCGACATTATAGTCCGCAATAAGCGTAACCACGTCTCCTTTTTTTGCACCTTCGAATGCAGTTTTCAAAGAAGCATAGTTGTCCGTGCCGATTTGAGCTACCGGCTTAGTTTTTGAAACGGTGTAAACGTTACCTTCTTTTATCGAATAAAAGCCGGCTGCAACAAAGTTGCCATGCATGTTATCGTCGCCGACAGCCGGATTATATTTTATGAACGTACCGCCTCTTACAACAAAAGTGCCTTTTTTATCGTTCTGTATATTCAAAACATAATAGAAACTTTCCCAACTCTTTTCGGTTTCAAACATACCGCCGTTGATAGTAACCGTGCCTTTACCCGTAATGTAAACGGTAGAATTGCCTTCGCCATTTGCGTCACCGCCGACAGAGTAATTGCCACCGTTTATAGTAAGGTTTCCGTTATTTACGGCAATGGCAATATATCCGCCGCCTTCACCGCCGTAAATTCCGCCTTTGTCCGCATTAAGAATTACGTTTCCGCTATTCACAAAAAGACCGTAAGCATTTTGGGCACCACGGCTAAGCGTATAGTCGCCTAAGTCGATTGTTAAATCTTTGTCGACAACAACGTTTTCCGCCGTGTCCGCAACAAGCGTTACCGTATCGCCGGCTTGCGCTGCGGCTATCGCTTCCGCTAAGGTCTTGTACTCGGTTTCGCCGATTTTTGCTACCGCCTTTGCTTCCGTCGGGTTTTCCGTGGTGCTTTCTTCCAATGAAGGTGTTTCGCCTTTGGCGAAGACGAAGGCGCAGGGTTTATCGAGAGATAAACCGAACAAGGACAACGAAATCGCAAGAACAAAAGCTAAAACGGAAAACGCTTTAATTTTGTTTTTTAACATTACTTTTTTACACTCCTATAAAAATATTTGCAACGCGCTCTTTTCGTACGCGACTGTATCGTTATTTAGTATTATTTTACGTGTTTTTGCAACAAACTCTTTACTTTAATCGCTTAATACAAAAACTCACTGTGTGCCGTTTTTTATTTCAACCGAGAATTATATTCTTTTTTTCAAGAATGTCAACAAAAAAAGCTTAAAAAATAAATTTCATATTTAAACTTTTGCATAAAATTTATGTGCATTTTGACAAGAATTTGATTTTGTACGAAGTTTACGGCAACCGCGAATAATATACAGCGCCGCAATTTTCAATTTTCAACTTATCGCCTGCGCACGCAGTGGCAAAACGTGCCGCTTTTGCGGCGTCAGGACTCTATAAAAACCCCGCGAATAAGTCGATAATCGACTTATTCGCGGGGTTTTAAAATATTCGGCTTTATAAGCTCAATTCAATTGGTCCTTGGGCGTAGGGGTTTGCACGGCGCGGGCGGACGAAGAAATCATAGCGTCGATGTCGATTTCCGGCAAGACGAACGCGGGAACGGAACAGTTTGCGGTGAGCGTTGCGACATGCGACCTAAGAAAAGGAAAAAGCGTTCCGACGGCGTACCGTAGCTGCTCCGTTTTGTCCGGAGCAACGGAGTTTTCGGCAGAAAATTTTCCTTTCAAAACCACCCTCAAATCAAACGGAACGGGCATATCCTCCGTGACAGCCGCTATCGAAACGGAAAAATCGGCTTCGAATTCCGAGCCGGAAGAAGCAAGGCGGCACTCGAACCTCGGCGCAATGGTATACTTTTCGTTTTCCTTTGCAACCTCGTTGAGCTTAAAATAGCTTTCCGCTACTTTGAATCCTTTAAAAACAATTTTATTCATGAGTTCGCCTCCGTAAAAATTGGAAATTGAGAGTTGAAAGTTGAAAATTAAGGTCGATAACATTATATATAACGGATATAGTTTCCAAACTTTCCTAACGGCGGAGAGTGAAGAGAATTGACACAGCATATGACGGAGACCGATAGGCGCGTACTAAAACGTACGTAACTAAAGGACGACGGCGCACGCAGTGGCAAAATGCGCCGCTTTTGCGCCGTTAGGGCAATTTCCAACTTACTTCTATTTTACTACCTCGGAGCATTTTTGTCAAGAAGCAAAGCACGCATATTTTGCCCAAGTTTTTAAAAGGAAGGGTAAAAACTCGTTAAAAACCGCCACGGGCGCGTCGCAAACGCCGTTGAATCTTTCAGTTTTCGCTCTGATTTCCTTTAACTTTTCCCTCACGATATCCGGGCAGTTTTCTTCCGTTTCGGATATAATTTCCTTTATGGATTTGAAGTTTATCGCGGCGTATTTTTTCACCTCGTCGAGCTTTCTCGTTTCGATTTTAAAAACGGGCAACGCAAACTCCTCCACTCTGCCGGACAGCCTTTTTGTTCGCCCGTAAAACGCTTCGCAATCTTCTTCTCTTGTTTTTTTGTTTCTTTTTTCGCCTTGCGACAAGCCGAGCAGCATCAAAAAGACAGCGTATAACGCGATTAACGCAAAAAACAGCACGAAAGAGGACACGGCGTTAAAAAGTTTTTTCTCATGTAAAAAACTTGCCGGCGCGGGAAGAAGAGAAGATAAAAAGTAATGTCCGACGGCAAGCCCTCCTATAACGAACACGACAAAAAGCGACGGACGAACGCGCCCCGCCGCCGCGAAAGCGCAAGATGAAACGAGCGAAACGCACGAACCGACGACAAAGAGCGTTACGACAAGCTCGACCCGACCGTTTTCGGTGAGCTTTGACGCAACTTCGTTTAAAATATCGGATAAATATTCCATAAAAGATTCCCCATAAAGTAGTTACCCCGATTATTCGGCATTTTGCGGGGGTTTTATACTTCGAATGCAAAAAAAAGACAAAATCGCGCCGATCGGATAATTATAAATACGCTCGGCGCAAATAAAACAGTTTACAAATCGGCTTACTTATGATAAAATATACTAAATATTTTTATCGTTAGGTAAAAATAAATCTTTTTTTATTTTTAAGGAGTAATCATTCAGGTTTCTATGTCAGATCCCGAACCCGAACCCGACAGTACGATTATAGCGATTTATATTATCGCAATCGTATTACTAATTCTCTTGTCCGCCTTTTTTTCCGCAACGGAAACGGCGTACACCTCCGTCAACAAGCCGCGCTTAAAAACACGCGCGGGGGACGGAAACAAACGCGCCGCTAAGGTTCTTGCTCTCACCGACGTTTACGACAGAGTGCTTTTTACGCTGCTTATCGGCAACAACATAGTCAATATTACGGCTTCCACGCTCGCGACCCTGTTGTTCGTCGAACTTTTAGGCAGCGGAGCCGGTCCCACGATATCGACCGTCGTTTTAACTCTCGTGGTACTCGTTTTCGGCGAGATAACGCCCAAAACCTGCGCGAAAGAAATGCCCGAAGCGTTTGCGGAATTCGCATACCCGCTTCTCCGCTTTTTTATGGTCGTTCTCTTCCCTCTCTGCGCGGTCTTTTCCGGGCTGAAAAAGCTTATCCGCAAGGTGTTTAAGCTTCAAGCGAGCGAAGGCATAACCGAAGAAGAGCTTTTGAATATCGTCGAAGAAGCCAACGAGGACGGTTCAATCGAAGAGAGCGAATCCGACCTTATTTCGAGCGCGATAGAATTCCATGACTGCGAAGTCGGCGAAATACTCGTGCCGAGGGTAAACGTCGTCGCCGTGCCTATCGACATGCCTATGGCGGAAATAAAAAAGGTTTTCTTTAAAAACGCATACTCTCGCCTCCCCGTTTATAACGGCACTATCGACAAAATCGTCGGAATGATTCACGAAAGAGATTTCCTCATCGCGATGGACAGAGGCGACAAAAACGTAAACGGAATAATCAAAAAGACGGCTCTTGCGACCGAACACATGAAAATTTCCACGCTGCTTAAAAGCATGCAGAAAGCAAAAGTTCACCTCGCGGTCGTCGTCGACGAATACGGCGGCACGCTCGGCATAGTCACGATGGAAGATATCCTCGAAGAGCTTGTCGGCGAAATTTGGGACGAACACGACGAGGTTGTCGAATACTTCGAGAGGCTCGACCACAACACTTACAGGGTTGACGGCAACGCCGACTTAGGCGACTTTTTCGAACTTTTCTCCGTCGAAACGCAAGAAGACGACTTTGACTCACAAACGGTCGGCGGCTGGGTAATGGAAATGCTCGGCGAACTGCCTAGAAAGAACGATTCGTTCGACTTCGAACATCTCCATATAATTCTCACGCGTTGCACGCAAAGGAGAGTTTACGAAATAAAAGTCGTCGTAACGGACGAAGCAAAAGTCGAAGAAATAGCCGAGGAAACGGAATTTTCCGACAAGACGGAAAGTAACGGCAAAACTTTTGTCAAGGACAAAGCGTAATCGAGATTTTTGCCCTAAAAAACCTAAAAACGACTTTCGGCTTTAAGACCACCACGCTAAGGAGATTGTTATGGCAAAAAAATTAGGGATAGTTTTAGGCTCGGGCGGAGCGCTCGGGTTTGCGCATATAGGCTTTATGCAGGCGATGGACGAAAACGGCATACGCCCGGACGTTATGACGGGCTGCTCGATGGGAGCGGTCGTCGGCGCGTGCTATCTTTCGGGAATGACTCCCGAAGAGATGAAGCATGCGGCGTTCAGGCTCAAAAACGCCGACATAATAGACTTCACGATAAGTCTGTTTTCCAACAAAGCATTGCTCAAAACGAACAAAATGCACTCGCTCATAAAGCGTTACGTCAAAAAAGCTACCTTCGAAGAACTGCCCATCCCGTTCGCAACCGTCGCGGCGGACCTCGTTACGGGCAAGCTCATAACCTTTACCGAAGGTGATTTACGGCTTGCGGTTAAGGCGAGCGCGTCTATCCCTTGCGTTTTCACGCCCGTCGAAAAGGACGGCATGATTTTGGTTGACGGCGGAATTTTAAGCCGTATCCCCGTGGCTCAGGCGCGCGATTTGGGCGCGGAAAAGGTCGTTGCCGTAGACGTTTTGGGCGAACTTCCGCCATACACGGAGATAAAAAACATCGTCAACGTCGCCCTCCGCGCGGTGGACGTAAGCGACCACAGACCCGTTTATATGTGGAAGCCGAAAGATACCCCCGACCTCTCCGTAAACCCCGACTTCAAAAATCTTTCTCAGTACAAGGTCGAAGAACAAAAGTTCATTTACGAGCAAGGCTACCTTTCGGGGCTTGCCGCCGTACCGGAAATAAAAAGAATGATTGAAGAAGAATAAACAGTTACAAAAACAGCTCGGCGATAAAAACGCCGAGCTTGTTTTGTAGTTGAAAGTTATGCCGCGCTTCACGCGGCTCGATATGCGCGTTACGCGCTCGATATTTGCCGTAGACGGCAATCGATATGCCGCAAAGCGGCTCGATATTCGCACATAAAGTGCGAACGAAAGAGGATTTAAAAAATTTTATAGTTACGTACGCCCGCAACTTTCAATTTTCTGTTTTCATCTTTCAATTTATTCAACGTATATTATTCCTCGTATATTCTTCTGACTCGGGCGGAAACGGCGGTCAACAATTCATGCACGGGGAGATTTTTACCCGCTATCGCTTGAGCCTCCGAAACTTCATCGCCGAAAAACACTACTTCGTCACCGGGTCTTATCGGCTTTTCCGATACGTCGATAAGCGTAAAATCCATACACACTCTGCCGAAAACGGTGCCGTAAAATTCGCCGTTTTCGGTTTTTATTTTTACTTTTTTGCCCGAATACGCTTGCAGAATGCCGTCCGCATAGCCCAAAGGCACAAGCGCGAGCGTCATATCCTTTTTTGCGCGGATAAGCCCGTAACCGACGTATTCGCCCGCCTTTACGTCGCGCACGTCGACGACGACGGAGCAAAGCTTCATGACGGGTTTGCCGCCCGGGTAGCCGTATAAGGTAAGCCCCGCGCGCACGTCCTCTCCGAAAAAAGAACGGCGGGAGGAAAGAGAAACGGACGAAAAAGCCGACGGAAAAGCCTTTAAAATTTTGCAAAAGCTTTCGCATTGCCTTTTTGTTAAAGCCTCGCCCCTTTTGCCGCAGTCCGTTGCGAAAAAATGCGTGTACGCGCCGACGATTTCGAGCTTTTCGACCGAAAATATCTTTTCCGTTTCGCTTATCGCCGCAAGACACTCCCCGCGGGATACTATCCCTTTTCGGTTCATCCCCGTGTCGTATGCGATATAAGCCTTTAAACGCCCGTTTTCGGGCAGAAAGCGAGCGAAGCTATTCGCGTGCGCGTAATTAAAAATAGTCGGCGTAACGGCGTATAAAAGGCACTCGGGCGCAAAATCGGGCGGGACGTAGCCCAACACCACTATTTCCGGGACGGCGGGCAAAAGGCTTTTTCTCAATTCGTACGCTTCTTCGACGTTCGCCACGCAAAAGGACGAGCAACCTATCTCCAAAAGCTTTCGGGCGATTTTTGTCGCGCCGTGTCCGTAAGCGTTCGCCTTAACGACGGCAAGCGTATTTTTTGCGCATACGCTCTTATAGTTGCTTTCGAGATTTATAAGGCTTATTACGGCTTTGCTCAATCCGTCGTACATAACTATAAAACCCCTCGGCGTACTATCTTATGCAAAGATTTTAAAAAACGTGAAAACGCGCACAACCTCGTTTGAGATTATGCGCGCTTTTTGTAATCTTAAAGCTTAATCGTTAAATTTTAAGCGGTAGCCGAAGCCGTTCTTTCCGGCTTCTTTGAGCTCGGTTTCTTCGCCCGTCTTTTCGAGTCCGTAACCGGTCATTACCGTGTCGATTGCGGCGACTGCTTTTTCAAGAGTAGCTTCGTCCGTAACCTTTGTAAAAGCAGGGGTGTCGCCCACGAACAAGCCTTCAGCCTTTTCAAGCCCCAATTCTTCGGGATTGCCGGCAAGGTAGACATACACGCCGTCGTCCTTGACGTAAGCCTTAACGAGCATCATTCCGTTTGTAACCTTGTCGTTTTCTTCGGCGAGAGCGTAACCCATAGCCGCCTTACGAATAACCGTGTAGTATTCGGCAAGCTGTTCCTCTGTTACCTCTTCCGCCGCGGGTTCTTCTTCGACGGCTTCCTCTTCGGCGGGCTGTTCTTCCGTAACCTCGATTGCGGTTTCGGTTTGTTCTTCTTTTGCTTCTTCGGCTTTCTCTTCAACCGGTTCCTCTTTTACGGGAGCGGGGGCGGTAAGGGTAAGCGCGAAGTAATGCTTGTCGGCTTCTTCCGTTTCGGTTACTTCCATAGGATTCTCGACAAGCTCGTTTTCTTTAACGAGGCGAGCGATAAGTTCCAACGCCTTGACAAACCTTTCTTTGCCGTCGATGACGTAAAGCGTAGGCGTTTCGGCATATTCCTTAGCGGTTACGGCTTTTACTTCGTAACCGGACTCGGCGGCGGACTTAGCGTCTATCGCGAGATACATCTTGATTTCCGTAGCGGAGGAAGCAAGGATTGCGAGCGTTGCCGTTTCGCCTTCTTTCATCTTATCCGCGTCCGCATACGCGCCATGAGCGAGAAGTTCTCCGCGGAGCTTGTTGAAGTACGTTTCGATTTGACCGGGAGTTAAAGCCGCTACCCACTTGGCGTAAACTTTTATGTTCTTGCGGCGAACGATTACGGTGTCGAGGAATCTCCTCGTCAATTCCTTATCTTCGTACCAACCGGCGAAAACGTAACCCGCTTTGACGGGGTTTTCAGGCATAACGAAGCTTTCGCCCTTTCTTGCTTTAACGGTTACCGATTTGCTGCCGTCGCCCGTGACGAAGCGTACGGAGTATCTGACGTTCTTAACGATGATTACTATTATCGCAATCAAGAGAATAAGAGCCAAAATCGTTATTATGTAGAAAAGCGGTTGAGTGAATACGCTTCCGGAATTTACTTCCGAAACGGCAAAAAGGTTGAAAGCGTTGGTCTTAAACATAAGGATATTCCCCTCCTTTAATTCGTAGGCGAGCGGCGTTATCGCGGAGTCGCCTTCGGCACTTCTTGTGTAATAATAGCAAAGCGAATTGTCGTTTGTTTTGTTCTCTTTTAAGTAGTCGGTTGCGCAAGCCGAAATTTTTGCGGCTTTGTCCTCGCCGGCTTTTGCGACGAAGTTAATCTTTTTGAGCAACATCGCAAGCAAGCTTTCGTGGTCTTTTATGTAAGTTTCGTAATACTTGTTCAGGTCTACGCTCACCCGATATTCGACGGCGTTGCCCGCGGCGTCTTTTTCGACGGCAGTCCATTCGGCGGGACCGGCGTAAACGGAAATGAGCATAAAGTACGCCACGCCGAGCTTTTTGTCGGATTTTCTTATGGCGTTTTCCGCATTGGTCTTAGCCGCGCCCGAACCGCAGTTCAATGCCTTGACGACTGCGCGCGCCGGGAAAACGGCAACTTTCGTTTCCGTTCCTTTTTTGTACGCCGTAACGGTGAACGCTCCGTCCTCGCTCGTTATCGTATCCTTGTCGGCGTAAGGCGTGTCGTCTACGTTATAGCTTTTCACAAAGGCGTCGAAACGTTGCTTTTCCGCGGAATACTTCTTCAAAACTTCCTTGGAAGCGTTGGGGAAGAAAGATTCGTTCAAAGCATTTATCGCCGCCGTGACTTTTTCCTTTAAAGCGGCTTTTCTCGCGGCGAACTGTTCGTCCGTTTCTCCGTCCTTTTTGCCGACGTAACCGTCGCGCATGGCTTCGTAATCGGAAAGGTCGTTATACGTTCTTTCGACGTCGTTTTTAGGAACGGCGATGACGGCGTCTTTGCCCGCCTTGGATATATCGTCGGCTTTAACGACGGCTTTAAGGTACTTTTCGTCGTCCTTTTCGTCGGTTATGTCGGTCGTATAAGTTACGGCTTCTATCTTCGCCAAGTACTCGCTCGCGGCGTCTCCGATCGCCGTTTTCGCGGTCGCATCAAGCGCGCCGACGGTCGTTGTCGGCGTACCGGAAACGCTTAGAAGTTCGTCCCTTTTCGCTTCGAGAGTGGTCTTTGCCGCGCTCTTTGCTTCGTCAAACAAAACTTGTTTTGTTTTGAGTTTGTCGAGCCCGGTTTTCAGATCTTCTAAGCGTCTAAGATAGCCATCTTCCTTTGTGTTATATTTGAGATAGTTCTCGCTCGTGGCTTTTACCGCGTTAAGGGCAAGATTAACTTCATTTATCACCTTTTCCCTGTCTTTGAGCGGATACTTCAAAGCGACGTAAGCGTCTTTGTACTCCGTGGCTTTTTCGGCAACTTTGACGAGCGATACCATGGAATCGTACGCGCCCGTATCCCCCGCGTCGACGTAAGCGTCCCGCATTTTTGCGAAGAACGCCGCTCCGTTGTCTATCGGTTCGACCTTAGCTTTGTTTTCCTCGTAGTAAGCTTTCGCTTCCGCCGCCGTAGGCGCAGCCGCAAAAGCCTTTACCCCTCCGACGGTCACCGTCAAAAGGAGCGAGAAAACGCAGATTAAGGCGAGCGATATTATCGAATTTTTCTTCATTGACTTCATATCGTCTCTCCCGACGGCTTTGCTTCTTTTACGGCGAGCAAGCGCCGCGAAAAGACGGAAAACCGCATAAATTAAAACGTACTTATATGATATCATATTACGCGCGAATTTTCAATAGTTTTCGCTAAATTTTTTTTCGCGATTTTTATGTTTTTCGAGCGTTTTTTGCCCGTTTTGTCCGCCGAAAACGGATAATATCGCCGAGTTTTCATTTTTCTCGTTTTCAAAAGTCCGCCTATAAGTCGATTATCGCGCATTTTTGAGTTTTTAGACGATTTTTTTACGATAAAAACCGCCCGATTTTGAATTTTTGGTGAATTATTTCACAAAACAAACACAAGGACAATGCGAAAAAGTAATCCGCTCGATAAAAATTTGACAAAATTTATTTTTTCTTTACTTGCAAAGCGCAAAGGAATGTGCTAACATGAGTGTATGAAAAATTTATTTTTAACGTTTGAGCCGGACGCCGGCACGATTGCGATTTTCGCCTGCGTTTTGGTTTCTCTTATCATTATTATAATAGCGCTCGTTATGCGCGGCAAAAAAAGCGAGCCGCGATACAAGCTTAAAAGCTCGCTTATGACGAGGACGGAGGCGGAATATTTCCGCGTTATTTGTGCGGCAGCTCCCAGGTATATCGTTTTGCCGCAAGTCAATCTCGCTTCCGTAATCGATAAGGAGGGCGGAGGGTTCAGAACGGAGCTTTTCCGCAACGCCGACTTCGGAATCTTCGACGAAAACTATCGCCCGGTCGCGCTTGTCGAAATCAACGACGACACGCATTTTAGAAAAGACAGAGAAGAGCGCGACGAAAAGGTCGCTTCAATCCTTAAAAAAGTGCGGCTTCCCCTCATTACTTTTTGGACGAGGGACGGGTTTGACGAGGACGAAATAAAAAGAACTTTATCGAGATACTTATAATAAAAACACGCATTTTTTATGCAAAAAAAGCCCGCCTGAAAATTTTCAGACGGGTGTTTTCTTTCTCGCTTTATGCGGGGAAAATTATTTTTTTGTAACCGCCTTACGGGGCGAGCCTAAAAAGTAAAGCGCGGTAACGCCCGGTCCGCAATGGGAGCCTACGACGAAACCTATATCGAAAATTTCAACCTTGCCTTTGAGATTAGGGAAGTATTCCTCCACCTTGTCTTTGAGTATTTGAGCCGTTTCGGGACTGTTTGAATGATTTATATAGCACTTGCCGTCATAGTTTTTTCCGCCGAGAGCTTCCGTTTTCATCACTTCAAAGGTCGCGTCGAGGGCTTTGCGTTTGCCGTGCGCTTTAGAGTAAGCGATGATTTTGCCCTTGTCGTCAAGCTTCATGAGCGGGCATATGCCGAGAATCGTGCCGATTAGCGAAGTGACGGCGGAAACCCTGCCGCTGCGCTTGAAAAACGTAAGGTCCGTGCAATAAAACTGATGATGAACGTTATTGCGATATTCTTCAACCCACTTTTTAACTTCTTCGAACGTTTTGCCCGCCTCTTTCATGTCGGCGGCATAATCGACTAATAGTCCGTAACCGGAGGAAGCACACATAGAGTCCACGACGGTTATTTTCCTGTCGGGGTATTTTTTCATTACAGCGTCTGCCGCTTCGAAGGCGTTATAGACGGAGCCGGAAAGCCCGGAACTGAACGCTATGTGCAAAACATCGTTTTCAGCCGATATTTTTTCGAAATACTCTTCGTAAGTTGCCGTGTTTATTTGAGAAGTAACAGGCTTTGCGCCCTCTTTCAGCTTTGCGTAAAATTCCTCGGTCGACCCGGGGGTGCGCTTCATGTCGTCTTCAAAAATTTGAGTGCCTATCGTATAAGTATAAAATATGACGGGGATTCCCCTTTTTGCCATATTCCCGTACGGTTCGTCAACCGTCGATTCGCAACTTAAAATATAATCTTTATTCATAGTAATACCTCTTGCGGTTTTTGTTCTGCCGAACACTCGGCTTCCGTGATATATTACTACGTTCTTTTTTTATTTTCAACCTACCGCTCGGCATTTACGGTATACGCTTGGGTTTTTTGCGGTAGAGATGACAAAAAGAGGCTCTAC
>CAKQSU010000012.1 GCA_934273135.1 uncultured Clostridia bacterium | reverse complement strand
AGGCAAGACTTTGCAGTATAGCGCAACAACTGAAACCGATTTATCGCCTTTCGGCAAAAACGGAAGTAGCACCGGGAAAAGATGGAAGTTTTTTTGTTTGTTGTCGGTTTCACGGAAGTCAACGAACAGCACAAAATTTGTTGCGTAACAATAAAAAAGAGATTGTGCGTCAATTTGCCGCATACCCTCAACAATGAGCCAAACTCAATATAAAATCTAATTCTAACACCTTAAAAGTTTTTCGTAATAAATTTTTGCCGTTGACTTTCGCTTTTCGCTGTGCTACAAACGTAGACGAAAGGCGATAAATCGGAGCGTTATATAGTGTCATACAAAGAGTGTCCATAAAATGAAATAGCAACTTCGTGCGCTCGATATTTGCCGCAAGAGGCAATCGATATTCGCATGTAAAATGCGAGCGAAACAGGGTTTAAAAAATTATATAAATCGAAAATTGCGGATACGCGTATATTGTTTTAAAAGCTTTTCCGCTATTGGCAAGGAAATCGAAAATTTGCTTAACGTAAGATAAAAGTCTGCCTATATGTCGATAATCGGCTTATAGGCGGGCTTTTTTGCTTGCTTTTCAAAAAAACACGGCGGGTAAAAAACGTATCTCACGCAACGAGAGAAACAAATTTTAAAAAAGGTCTTGAAAATGTAAACGCAATCTGCTACAATGTAGGCAGAAAAAAACGGAAGGAAAAAAATGAACGCAAAGATTATCGGCGAACATATAAAAAAGTTCAGGAAAGAAAAGGGGCTTACGCAACAACAGCTTGCGGATTCCTTGTTTGTGTCGGACAAAACCATAAGCCGTTGGGAGCTTGGTAAGGGGCTGCCCGATATAGAGGAACTTCCGAGAATTGCCGCGATGCTTAATATTTCGATTGACCGCCTTGTCGGGAACGATACCGGCGAAAACGCGGAGACAGCCGAAAACGCGGAGCAGCCCTCAAAAAGCAAAAAATATCTGCGAACGATAATAATTTCCGCCGCCGTTTGCGCGATTGCCGCCATTGTCGGGTTTTGTTTTCTTTTTTCCGATTTAAACAAAACCTACGAAGAAGCAACTTACGTCTTTGAAGCAGAAGAAAGCGTTTTTACGGATCGTTTCAAAATCGAAAAAGCCGAAAATGCGAGCGGTAAAGCCGTTGCGGCATGGCTTCACGGCGAGGGGGAAAGTCTTGTCTTCAAATTTTGCGCCGACCGCGGCGTTAAAGCTACTCTCGGAATATCGCTCACGCGTACGTTTTCGTTTAAATTCGAGGATAAATTCATTCTTTACGTCAACGATAAAAAATTAAGCGTCGGAACGGTGCCGGGGCTTGGCTGGAACGGCGACGAACAGACAAAATTTTATAACTTCGGCGAACCCGTCACGCTACCGATTGAACTGAAAAAGGGGAAAAACTCAATCAAAATACAGATAATCGACGGGCTGAACGTCAACATCGACAAAATAGAAATTACTTGCGCCGCGCGTTTGTTTTCCGCAAGAAAAGAAATTTTTATCGAAGCCGAGGACGCCCAAACGGAGTCTTGCAGATTTTCGGAGTTTTATTCTAAAAACGCGCACGGCGGCAAATACGTCGGAGAACTGATAAAAACGAGCGACGAAAATGCCGGGAAACTAATATTTACCGTGAACTCTAAGGGTAAAATTTACTTGCCGATGGATATTTTTCTGAACCGCCCGTATACGTTCAACTTTGAAAACAAATATACTTTGTCCGTGAACGGCGAACAAGTTACCGTCGGTAGCGTTAAGGGGTTGGCAACGGGCGATTCCGATACGGAAGCTTGCTTTTTCGAGCCTGTAAGCGTTTGGATTATGCTAAGAGACGGCGAAAACGAAATAGAATTTTCGTTTTGGGACATGCCTGCTAATTTTGACGGAATAAGCTTTACTACTTCGGCTTCTCTTTCGTTCGTCAAAAAAAGATAGAGAAAACTTTAACATTATAGATAGAGTTTTAAACATTTAAGATTTTATCGCTTCGACTGCAGCGAAGCGTGAAAAATAAATAATATAGGAGGTTTAAGGTTTGTTCAAAAAAACCTTATGGACTGTTTTAACCGCCGTTTGCGCGGTGTTGCTTATCGTTTTTTGCGTGGGCAGCCCGATTGCGGACTATTATGCGGCGGCTATAAACTCATATTTCAACTGTAAAACGTTCGAGCTGGTGGAGGATGATTTTACCGACTTCGAGGACAAAACTTATTATAAGCATAAGTTTGCAAAGACCGACGGCACTGCCGACAAGGAAGCGTTGTATGCGTATGACAAACAAATAGCGAAAAACGCAAACAACGAAGGTTCCGTGCTTTTGTGGAACGACGGCAACGCAATGCCTTTGACCGACAAGTCGAAAACAATCAATTTTTACGGCGGAAGAAGCTATAATTACGCGTTCGTGACCGACGGTTCGGGCGGGGTGAGAATGAGCGAAACGCCGAGACTTAAAGCGACGTTCGAACAAAAAGGCTACACGGTCAACAACGAGCTTTGGAATTTTTATTCCACCCGCTCCTACGGCGGCGGAACGGGAGCCGTAAACGAAACGCCTTGGAGTAACGAGATAAACACTCTTACTTCTTCGGGGTACGGTTTGTACGTTATTTCACGCAAAGGCTCGGAAGGGTGCGACCTTTACATGACGGGTAGCGACGGCGAAAACGGCAATTTAACAGCTCTTTCGGAAGCCGAAAAAAACCATCTCGAAAACCTTGTTGCAATGAAAAAATCCGGCAAGCTTTCAAAGATAATTCTCATACTCAACACCGTGTCGATGGGCGTTCAGTTTGATAAAATATCCGCCTATAGGTCGGATATCGACGCATGTTTGTGGGTAGGCTTAGGCGGAACGAGCGGTCCCGATTCGGTTGCCGACCTTGTGAGCGGAGCGGTTACTCCGAGCGGAAAACTATCCGACACTTTCGTGTACAACAGTTTTTCCGCGCCGTCGACCGAGAACTCGGGTAACTACGATTACGCCGGCGCAAGCGAATTTGCGTCTAACCCCGTTTACAAAAAACTTTTATCAAGACAGGGCAACACCGACTCGACCGAGAAGAACTTAAAGTACATCGCTTACGCCGAGGGCATATACGTCGGCTACAAGTATTACGAAACGAGGTACGAGGACACGGTGCTTAATAACGGCAACGCTTCGTCCTCGGCGGGCGTGAAAAACGGCAAAGGCAACTGGAATTATGACGACGAGGTGGCTTTCCCGTTCGGGTACGGGCTTTCGTACACCACGTTTGCGTTTTCCGATTTTAAGGTGAGCGAAACGGCGAAAACCTACGAAGTGAGCGTAAACGTTAAAAACACGGGCGCGAAATATTCCGGAAAGGAAGTCGTTCAGGTTTATTTGCAAAAACCGTACACCGAGTACGACAAGGACAACGGAATAGAACAAGCTTCCGTAAACCTCGTAGGGTTTAATAAGACGAAAATTCTTGTCCCGGGCGAATCGGAGACGGTTAAGGTGAGCGTTGAAAAAACAGAACTCAAAACTTACGACGCGAACGGCGTGAAAAGTTACATAACCGACGGCGGAAAGTATTATCTCGCCGTTGCCGAAAACGCGCACGCCGCGGTGAACAACATACTTGCAAAAAAAGGATACTCCGTAGATGGCGCGGCTGCCGAATTCGTTAAAGAATACGACGTAAAAGAGGACCTTTCCGTCACGAAATCTCAGTATACGGACGAAGAAATAACAAACAAATTCGACGACGCGGACGTGAACAAAGCAGAACTCGGCATAGGAAAAGTCACTTATCTTTCGCGCTCCGACTGGCAAGGCACTTACCCGAAAAAAGTAACGCTTAACCTTACCGAAAAACTGCTCGAAGGGCTTGATTACGGCAAGAGTTGGACGGAAGACGAATTCGACGAAGTCCCCGCATACGAAGAAAAGAACGGGCTTACGCTTTTCAGCTTGTGGAAGGATACCGACGGAAAAGAACTCCCTTACGACCACGCGCTCTGGGATACGCTTCTCGACGAAACAAGCTTTACCGAGCAAGCGTACTTAATCTGCAACGCATGGTGCGCTACGCAAAGCCTTGAAAGCGTTGCCGCGCCGGGAACGGAAAACCGCGACGGACCCGCCGGGCTTAATTATTTGCCGGACGGCAAGGTTATAGGGCTCGGTATGTGCTATCCGAGCGAAAACATAATAGCTTCGGCTTTCAATACCGAAATAGCTTACGAAGTCGGCGTTTGCTTGGGCGAGGATAATCTCGCTTGCGGCTTCACCTTCATTTACGCGCCGGGCGCGAACATTCATCGTTCGGCTTTCGGCGGAAGAAACGGCGAATATTATTCGGAAGACGCCGTTCTTTCGGGGCTTATGTGCGAAGCGGAAGTTAAGGGCATACAGTCCAACGGCGGCGGCGCGCAAGCGAAGCATTACGCTTTGAACGACCAGGAAGTAAACCGCAACGGCGTAAGCGTTTGGGCGAACGAACAGGCGATAAGGGAAATTTATCTTAAAGCATTCGAGTTTGCTTCGGCGAAGGGTCGCGGCGAAATGCTTTCCGTAATGTCCTCGTTTAACCGCGTAGGCACGCTTTGGTCGGGCGCGCATAAAGGACTGATGACAGACGTTTTACGCGGCGAATGGGGCTTTGTCGGCTTTGTTCAGTCTGACGGGAACGGTTACGCGCTTATGGCTAACTACGTGGACGGCATACGCGCCGGCAACGACTTGTTTATGTGCGGCGGCGGCAAAAAAGCCCTCGATAAGTATAAAGATTCGCCCGCAATTACGCTTGCTATACGCGAATCCACGCACAGGGTTTTATACGTCCTCACAAAGACGAACGCAATGAACGGTCTTTCGGCTTCCACAAGAATAGTCACGTTGACGCCTTGGTGGAGAACGACTATAACCGCGCTCATAATTTCTTTCGCCGTGCTGACGGCGGCTTCCGTAACGATGCTTGTTTTGAGCTTCGTATTCGGTAAAAATAAAAAAATAAAAACAGAGGTAGAAAACGATGAAAACTAAATTAAACAGATTATTGGCGGTCATTTTATTCGTCGTAACGGCTTTGTCAGTAATGCTTTTTGCGTCTTGCGACATCAAAATCCGCGACGATTCTTCTTCGTCCTCGCCCCTTCCTGGTTCCTCTTCCGCGGGGGATTCGTCCTCGACGGGCGGCGACTCTTCGTCCTCGACGGGTGGCGATTCATCGTCATCAACCGGCGGCGACTCTTCTTCTGTTGAAGTGACGTTAAAGGAAATAACGCTCGACATATCCGCCGCTAAGATTTTTTACGAAGCGGGCGAAACTTTTACCGCGGAAGGGCTTATCGTCACCGCAAAGATGAGCGACAACACGACCAAAACAATCGAAATCGCCGAGTGCGAATTATCCGCGCCCGACATGAACGTCGAGGGTGAAAAGAAGGTGACCGTCACTTATATGGGCAAGAGCGCGGAGTTTACGATTACAGTCAAAAAAACGCTCGTTTACAACGTGTACTTCAACGCGCTGGGCGGCAACGCGGTAAGCCCCGTTGGAAGCGACGGCAAAACGATTGAATTACCGACCGCTCCGACAAGAGAAAACTTTACCTTCGTCGGCTGGTATTATGACAGAGCTTTGACAAAGGCGTTCGATAAAGATTCTCTTGCGACTAAGCCGCTCGAAGCAGACGTTACGCTTTACGCAAAATGGGCGCAATCCGGAAAAGTAACTTACGTTTTCGAAGGGGAGGACGCAGAAGTAAGCGGAAAAGTCAAATTCGAATACCCCGAGCCAAAATTCGCTTCTGTCGTAAGTAAAGTCAGATATATATCGTTTGCGGAAATGTCCAACGGAGCGACGGTCACGCTCAAAGTGACGAGCGAAAAGGCGACGGCGGCAACGCTCGGAATAGTCAACAACAAGCCGGACGATTTTACTTTCGAAAAAGTCTTTACGCTTAGCGTAAACGGCGAAGCCGTAACCGTGGGCGCGATGAAAGGCAACGGTTGGGGCGGCAACACTTGGGCAAACTTCGGCGGTTCTTGCGACGTTAACGTCAATCTTAAAGCGGGCGAAAACGTTATAGTTCTTACGCTTGTAGATAAGAGTATGAAAGAATCTAACTTAGACTGCTTCAAAATCACGACGACGGACAGCGAAGTAAAACTTGCGAAAGGTTACGTTTACGACTTCGAAGCGGAGGACGCGGTTTTGCCCGAAGGCGTAATGATTGAAACGCCGACCGCAGGTGAGCTTAATTACGCCCCGGCTTCCGGCGGAAAATCCGTCGGTGCGCTCAACAAGGCGGGCGACAAGGTTGTGTTCAATATAAATGCCGACGACGCTGGCAAAGCAATACTCGGCATAGACATGAACAGAACGGACCCGTTGACGTTCGAGGATAAGTTTATTTTGCGCGTAAACGGAAAACAAATTTCGATAGGCACTTTAACCGTAGGTTATTGGACGGGCTTGACCCCGTATTACTGCTTTGCGCACTTAGTCGAAACAAAAATAGACCTTGTAAAAGGCGAAAACGTTATCGAGCTTGAAGTTGTGGGCGGAGCTAACTTAGACAAAATAACGTTCTTCACAGACCTCTTCCTTGAATGGACGAAGAACGCATAAGTCGCGATATAAGTCGATTATTTGACAAAAAAGGAGCAATATTCATGAAAAAATTCATATCGATTATTTTAACTTTATCACTTTTTATTGCCTGCCTTGCGGCGGTAGGGTGCGGCAAAGAACCGTCGGCGGAAGCCATTATTTTAAAGAATGCGCCGACCGTTACGAGCGAATACGGCGAGGATTTGAAAATCGCCGACGACGGGGTTTTGTCCGTAAAGTATTCCAAGGACAAAAAAGCCGAAGTAAAAGTTACGCTTAAAATGATAGACACTTCTTCCTTTAATAAAAAATCGGTCGAAGAGCAAACGTTGAAAATAAGCTACGGCGGCAAGAGCGTTACTTTCACCATTAAACTTGTGAGGAAAGCAAGCTCGGTAAGCATAAAGAAAGCCCCGACCGTTACGAGCGTTTATACCGAAGTACCTTTCGCGATAGCGGACGACGGCGTGCTTAGCGTGAGCTACGTCGGCGGCGAAAGCGACGAAATAAAGATTACGCCCGACATGATTGACAAAACTTCCGTCGATATAACTTCCACGGCGGAACAGGACGTCAAAGTGCTTTACGGCGGCAAGTCGGCGACTTTTAAGGTTAAGCTTATATTCGAAGAGGAAAACAACGAGGGCGAAGTTAAGACTTATCGCTTCGAAGCGGAGGACGCCGAACTCGAAGACCAGGCTTCGACCGAGTATTGCGGAGACCAGAAAAGAGCGGACGGCAGCGAAGAGCAGTGCGTAAAAAATCTTTTCCTTTCTTCGGTCGGCGGCAAGGTGACTTTCAGAATCACGAGCAACAAAAAAACTCAGGCAAAAATCACTTTCTGCATAAGCAAGCAGATAAACGGGCATCACATTCTTGACGACATGTCAACGCTTACCGTCAACGGAAAAACCGTAGATACGGGCATAACTCTCGACCCCGGCGACAACACCGGCGGTTGGTGGGATTGGAAGACTTACGAAGTAGAAGTAGTCTTGCACCTTATCCGCGGCGAAAACGTAATAGAGTTTGCAACGAACGAAATGTCCGGCAAAGCCCATTACGACTCGGCGGGCGGAAAGAATCTCAACTACATCGAGCTTGCCACAACGGGTACGCTTGCGTGGGCGAAAAAAGCCGCTTAAACGGCAGAAAATAATTAAAACGATTTTAATAACGCGCTCGGACGGTCTTGTTCGGGCGCATTATTATACGTTGAGAAAATTTTTGCGCCGCAAAGCGCGTTAAGGCTTGAAAAATAAAATTTTTTGTGATAAAATATATTTGGTTGTTTACGCAAACACAACTATAATCATCTATAAGAGGCAGCACAGGACAAGACTTACAAAGCAATGGAGAAAGACTCGCGACGGGAGGTAACCGCCTATGGATTACGTTTAGATTACAAGCGCAGAGATTTTTTTCCCTTGCGCTTTTTTATTTAGGGATTGCATTCCTTATCCCTAATTACCTAAAAGGCGTCTTTTTCGCGCTTTTTAGCGACCGTTCGGGCGTAACCGTTTACGGTTGCACTAATCTGTTGCCTTAAAGCCGTCTTTTAGGCATCTTTCGGCAAATACTCACTTGCAGTATGGCATACAGCTTCGTTCGTATTTGTCAAAATCTGCACATAAAATACGGCTTTAAGGTGCCTTGCATTTGTGCGGCGATAAATCGAGGTAATTAAAGGCAAACAACCGAAACAGTATGCCATACGTTGAAGGTTGTTTAACGCCTAAGTAGCCGATTTTGCGCCGCACAAACAACAGCGAAGTGCAACCGCAAACGGTTCAGTACAGCATCCCTCACGCTCGCAAAAAATCATCAAAAAATACGCTCTTTTAGGTGCTTCGCATTTTTGCGGATAAGAAATCGCCGTCTTGCGGCTTAGTTTTTGCAAGGCAAACGACCGAAATAGTACTTGACGTACATTGAAGGTTGTTTAACGCAGCAAAAACCGATTTATTCCCGCAAAAATATTAAGTAGATGACGAATGCAATCCCTATTTAAACGCGCAAAAAAAGACCGGGGACTTCCCGTATAGAGGAATCCTCGGTCTTTCTTTCTTGCCGCTTTCCGCGGCTTAGCCCGGTCTAAAAAGTTTTCGAGCCGGGCAAGGTTATTCGATTTTTTTAAAAGATGACGTGAGATAGACCGTTTTGTCGTTTGAAACGGTCAAAAGTCCTCCGTCGGTTACGGCTTTTATTATACTGCCGTCCTCGGCGATTATCTTACATTCGCCTTTTTTAACGCTCGTGACGAACGGCGCGTGCAAAGCCATTATGGCAAGGTCGCCCGAAACGCCCCTCACCGTGAGCATTTGCGCCTTTCCGTTAAACAATTCGCCGTCGGGGGTAGCGACGACGAGGTCATACGCCGCCATTACTCTTCGCTCCCTTTAGCTTTCGCTACGGCTTCGTCGATAGTGCCGACAAAGAGGAAGCAAGATTCGGGCAAATCGTCGTGCTTTCCTTCGATTATTTCCTTGAACCCGCGTATCGTTTCGGACACGGGAACGTAAGTGCCGGGAATACCGGTGAATTTTTCGGAAACGTCGAACGGCTGAGAGAGGAAACGCTGAATCTTTCTCGCGCGGGCAACGAGGAGTTTGTCTTCGTCCGACAACTCGTCCATACCCATAATCGCGATTATGTCCATGAGTTCGTTATAGCGTTGCAAAATTCTCTGCACTTCGCGCGCAACGGCGTAATGCTCTTCACCGACTATTTCGGGCGAGAGAATACGGCTCGTCGATTCGAGCGGGTCAACCGCGGGATAAATACCTTGCGACGAGATTGCGCGCGACAAAACGGTGGTCGCGTCGAGGTGAGCAAAGGTCGTTGCCGGGGCGGGGTCGGTCAAGTCGTCCGCGGGGACGTAAACCGCCTGAACGGAAGTTATCGAACCTTTCTTTGTGGAAGTTATTCGCTCCTGCAAAGTACCCATTTCGTTTGCAAGCGTGGGTTGATACCCTACCGCCGACGGCATTCTGCCCAAAAGCGCGGAAACTTCGCTGCCCGCCTGCGTAAAGCGGAAAATATTGTCGATGAACAAGAGTACGTCCTGACCTTCCTTATCGCGGAAGTATTCCGCCATGGTAAGTCCCGAAAGACCTACTCTCATTCTCGCTCCGGGCGGTTCGTTCATTTGCCCGTAGCAAAGCGCGGTGTTTTTTAAAACCCCCGATTCCTTCATTTCGTTATAAAGGTCGTTGCCCTCGCGGGTGCGCTCGCCTACGCCCGTAAAGACGGAAAGCCCGCCGTGGCGTTTTGCGATGTTATTGATGAGTTCCATTATGAGAACGGTTTTGCCTACGCCCGCGCCGCCGAAAAGACCTATCTTGCCGCCCTTTTGATAGGGGCAGATAAGGTCGATAACCTTAATGCCCGTTTCGAGAACTTCCGTAGAAGTTGCTAATTCGTCGAAAGCGGGTGCGGGGCGATGAATATTCATTCTTTCGGCATTTTCGGGCGCGGGGAGATTGTCCACCGGCTCGCCCAAAACGTTGAATATTCTGCCGAGCGTTTGTCTGCCGACGGGTACGCTTATGCCCGCGCCGGTATCGATTACCTCCGTGCCGCGTTTAAGCCCGTCGGTAGAAGCCATTGCGATACAGCGTACAACGTTGTCGCCGATATGCTGCGCCACTTCGACGGTAAGCGTGGTTTCGCCCTTCTTCATCGTAAGCGCGTTGTTTATGTTTGGCAGGTCGCCCGTTTCGAACTTAACGTCCACAACCGGTCCCATAACCTGCGTGACTATGCCTTTTGACATTCAAGACCTCCTTTTTTTAAGAGCCTTAGGGATTACATTCGCCATCACTAATTATCAAGAGCCGCTGCCGGCTACGATTTCCGTTATTTCCTGCGTAATCGCGCCTTGTCTTGCTCTGTTGTACTTCAAGCTAAGCTCGTCTATCATCTTCTTGGCGTTCTTGCCCGCCGAATCCATAGCGACCTTTCTCGCCGCTACTTCCGAAGCGAAACTTTCCTTGACCGCCGCGGCTATGCAGCCCGCAACGTACGTTACGACGGCGTCGTTTAAAACCGTTTCTTCGTCCGGTTCGAATATGGGGCATTCGGTTTTTTTATCGCTCTTTTTGAGCGGAAGAATCCATTCGACCACCGCTTCCTGGGTTAGCATCGAGCGGTATTTTGTGGAAACGATGCCGAGCCGCGCGTACTTTTTCTCTTTAAACTCTTCGCAAAGTTTTTCGGCAAGTTCGCGCGCTTCTGCGCCCGTAAACTTTTCCGCCGAAGCGTAGCCGTTTTTGTATCTGTCAAGCGCGCGTTTGCCTATCGCAACCGTTTCCGTTTGACCCATCTCTTTCATGAGCCGCCACACGTTCGCGTTGTATCCGCCCGCAAGTCCCCTGTCGCCCGCGATGACGACAAGCTTGTCAAAACCGTCGTTAATCGACATATAGGGGCTTTTTTGGCATTCCGGGCAAGAGATAAGCATCGTTACGGTGTCCTCGACGGCTGCGCGGTATTCGCGCCCGCGTTCCATTGCGGAAGTGGCTTTTCGTATCTTGGAAGAAGCCACCAAGCCCATCGCGCCCGTTAAGTGCATCGTCGAATCGACGCTCTTTATCCTCGCGCGGAGTTGTTTAACGTCTGCGCCCATAATTACGCCTCTTTATTCAAGCTTAAAAGCGCGGATTTGATTTCTTCTTCTATGGCTTTGTCGTACTCGCCCTTTTCAAGCCTAACCAAAAGTTCGTTATAATGCGTTTCGAGCGTGTCGTAAAGCTTTGCTTCGTATTTTTTGATATCCTTAACGGCAACCGAATTGAGATAGCCTTTGACGACCGCGTAAACGATTACTATCTGCGCCCCCGCGCGAACGGGGCTGTTCTTGTCTTGTTTTAAAACTTCGACTATTCTTTCGCCGAGCGCAAGCCTTGCTTTGGTGTCGGCGTCAAGGTCGGAGCCGAACTGCGCAAACGTTTGTAGTTCTCGGTACTGCGAATACAAAAGCTTCAATTCGCCCGAAAGCTTTTTCATTCCTTTAAGCTGAGCCGAACCGCCGACGCGGCTTACGGAAATACCGGGGTTAATCGCCGGCATTATGCCCGAATGGAAAAGTTCCGTTTCGAGGAATATCTGCCCGTCGGTTATCGAAATAACGTTTGTCGGGATATACGCGGAAACGTCGCCCGCTTGCGTTTCGATTATCGGCAATGCCGTTATGGAGCCGCCGCCGTACGCTTTGTCTACGCACGCCGCGCGCTCTAAAAGGCGGGAGTGGAGATAGAATACGTCGCCCGGGTAAGCTTCACGACCCGGCGGACGGCGAATAAGAAGGGAAAGCGCGCGGTAAGCCACGGCGTGCTTGCTTAAATCGTCGTAAACGATAAGCACGTCTTTGCCTTTTTCACGGAAGTATTCCGCCATCGCGCAACCCGCGTACGGCGCAACGTATTGAAGCGGTGCCGATTCGGAAGCCGACGCCGTAACGACAATAGTGTAATCCATCGCGCCCGACTTTTCAAACTCCTCCACGATTCTTAAAACCGAAGTGTTCTTCTGTCCAATCGCGACGTAAATGCACATTACGTCCTTGCCTTTCTGGTTGATGATTGCGTCTATCGCGATTTCCGTTTTACCCGTCTGGCGGTCGCCGATTATGAGTTCTCGCTGACCTCTGCCGATAGGAATCATGCCGTCAATCGCTTTAATGCCCGTCTGAAGCGGCACGGATACGCTTTTTCTTTCTATTATCCCCGGCGCTTCCGACTCGACGGGGCGGGTTTCGGTAGTAAGCACGGGACCTTTGCCGTCCACGGGAATACCGAGCGCGTTGACGACTCTGCCTAAAAGAGCTTCGCCCACGGGAACGAACAAAACTTTGCCCGTTCTTTTAACCTTGCTGCCTTCGTGTATCTCGTTGTCGTCGGAAAGCACGGCTACGGAAACGGTTTCCTCTTCGAGGTTTTGCGCAACGCCGAAAGAGCCGTCTTCGAATTCTAATAGCTCGTTCGCCATGCAGTTTCTAAGCCCGTAAACGCGAGCTATTCCGTCGCCAACCAAAATGACCGTACCCGTTTCCGTCATCTCGATACGGGATTTGTAATTTTTTATCTGTTCTCTGATAACGTTTGAGATTTCTTCCGCTCGTACGTTCATTCCGATATCACTTCCTTGATTTTTTGTATTTCGCTTCTTACGCTTCCGTCTATCACGTTGCCGTCTGCTTCTACGATAAGCCCGCCTATAAGG
>CAKQSU010000011.1 GCA_934273135.1 uncultured Clostridia bacterium | reverse complement strand
ACGTAGGACTCGGCGTAGACCATTCGATGGCGCACACGCTCTCCGCTTATTACGACACGCCGCACGGCAAGGCTTGCGCTATTTTGTTGCCGACGGTTATGGCGTACAACGCCGATTACACGGGCGAAAAATATCGTGACATCGCAATCGCCATGGGCGTTAAAGGCGTTGAAAAGATGACGCAGGCGGAATACAGAAAAGCCGCTGTAGACGCCGTAAGACAGCTCTCCGAGGACGTGGGCATACCGACTTCCTTAAAAGGCATCGTAAAAAAAGAGGATATCCCCGAACTTGCAAAGTCAGCTTACGCCGACGCTTGCCGCCCCGGCAACCCGAGAGAAACTTCCGTTGCGGATATAGAAGAACTTTACAGGTCTTTGTTATAAGCTCCTAAGCATAAAAAATATCAAGCGGCGATAAGTCCGGCTATAAGTCGATTATCGCCGTTTTTTCTATGCCTTTTAAGAGCAAAAAAGCGAGCGGATTGGACTGTTAGGGATGTCACTTCTCGTATATTTGACCTAAATAAAGTTGCGTTAATTAAGTTTTTGTGGTAAACTAAAAAAAAACAGGGGAGGGAAAACATGATAAGAGTTGCTATAGTAGAGGACGAAAAGGTCGCCGCGGATTTAGTGATAAGCTACTTAAACGATTTCGCTCGCAAATTTGACGAAGAATTGAAAATAACCGTTTTTTCGGACGCGGTAGGGCTTCTCGAAAATTATAAGCCGATTTACGATATCGTATTCATGGATATTCTGATGCCGCATATCGACGGAATGAGGGCGGCGCATAAACTGCGCGAAATAGACAATTACGTTCTGCTCGTATTCATAACGAATATGGGTGATTACGCCGTAAAAGGATATGACGTGAACGCTATAGCTTTTATGAAAAAGCCCGTAACTTATGCGGATTTTGAAATAAAAATGAAGCGCGCGTTGTTCACTATAAAAAGTCGCGACGAAAAAATAGTCACGGTATCGGCGGGCGGAAGCATGTATCGGCTTAAAGTGCGCGATATTGTCTATATAGAAGTTTCCGGGCATACCTGCACTTATCACACGACGGAAGGGGATATCGAAGGAAGAAACACGTTGAGCGGGCTTGCAAAGGCTTTGGCACAGTACGACTTTATGATGATAAGCAATTGTTTTTTGGTGAATCCGTTATATATTAAAACGATAGGTAGCCATTCGGTTATCGTCGGAGATACGGAGCTTGAAATAAGCCGCCTTAAAAAGAAAGCGTTTTTATCTCAATTCAACGAATGGTTGGCTAAGGGCGGTAGTTTATTGTGAAATTAGATTATTTCATTTATTACGTCGGCGGCATTATACACTATATAGCCGTTACTTCTATAGCGACGTTTATATTTTTGTTGTATTGTAAACGAAAAAATAATTTTGCGTTAAAGTTTATCGCGTCGGTTTTTATAGTCGCGGCGTTGGGCGTACTGCTCGAACTGCCGCTATACTATGCGGAAATCATTTTGAGCAACGCTTTATTAGCTAAGGCTATTTCGTTTTTATTGTATCTGATAGTTTTCTTCGTTTGGCTGTTTGCGGTTAAGTTTTGCTATGACGAGTCGTTAACGAAGGTATCGGTTGCGGTAATGCTTGCGGCGCTTTGTCAAAACTTATCGTATTGCGTATACTCGATTGTTAACATAACGTTTAATTTAGACAGCACGCTGTATAGCCGCTTCGCGCAAGGCGGGTATTTTATCGGGCAGAGCATTCAAACGGCAATCGCCGCGGCGGTGTTGGCGGCGGCATACCTGTTGTTCGCAAAAAAGATAGTCGGGTTGTCGTACCTTGGCGAAAAAGATTCCGGCATGTTTATCGTGGTTGTTTTGACGAAGATAATCTTGTTGCTCTTCAATTCCCTCGAAAGTTTATTAGTTTCCGACGATATAGCCTCGAAATTGTTGGTAAGGAGCATACTTTTAATCTGTACGTTGTGTATACTTGCGCTGTTCGTGAAAATACTTGAAACGAAAGAAGTCAGAAACGAATTAGAAGTGATAAACAAGCTCAACAGAAAAGAACATGAGCATTTTATAAAGTTAAAACAGGACATGGAACTTGTAAACATAAAATGCCACGACATAAAACACTTTATTGCCGCGGGTTCTCATTCCGTTGCTGACGTAAAAGATTTGGACGAAGCCGTAAGAATTTACGATACTACGATAAAGACCGGGAACGAAATCATAGATACTTTGCTTGCGGAGCGGAGTTTGTACTGTTCCGCCAACGATATCGCCTTGACCGTTATGGCGGACGCGTCTAAGCTTGATTTTATCGGCACGCCCGATATGTGCGCTTTGTTCGGCAACCTTATGGAAAACGCCATCGAAGCTACGGAAAAACTTACCGACGGTTCTCGCCGATTTATCAACATAAATATACGCCCCGTCGCGGGGCAAGTGTTTCTTTGCGTTGAAAACGGTTACGAATCTACGGTGAAAATCGTTGACGGCATGCCCGTTTCGTCTAAGGAAAAAGAAAAAGGCTTTCACGGGTACGGGCTTAAAAGTATCCGCATGATAGCGGAAAAGTATGACGGAGTGTTCGCGTATAAAGCCGAAGAAGGGGTTTTCCGCGTGAATATTCTTTTCCCTTATAACGCTTGAAAACGACCGATAGGACAAATTTCATACAGATTAGGACATTCCTATTGACGGAACGTCCTTTTTGTTTTATCTTGTTCGAGGCGATAAAAATTCGCCGAATAAAAACAATTGCAGGAGGTAATGCAATGAAATTTTTAAAGAAAGGTTTAGTGTTGGCAATGGCTGCGATTATGCTTGCGTCAACGGCAACGCTTGCAGCATGCGGCGGTAACGGCGGTAATGGCGGAAAAACTGAAAAAACTCCGTTCATCAAAGAGGTGATTATCTTGACAAAGCCGCAAACGGATTATCTTGTCGGAGATATTTTCACTTATGACGATTGCGCTCTTCAGGAAGTCTATTCCGACGGAAGCAGAAAAAACATTGTAAGCGGTTTTGAGTTCACAAGGAAAAAGGCAAGCGTATTGGTCGACGAGAAAAATTATATCTACGAGGACCAAGACGTAGCGTTGGATGCTCCGCTCACTAAGAACGATACCGAAATTTATATTACTTACAACACGACTTGCCAAGGATATAACCTTACGTACAATCTGACCCAGCCTTTATCCGTTAAAGACCCGTCCGACCCGAATACGGAAATCTTTATGATAGGCGACGCGAGCCTCGTGTACTTCTACGGCGACGGACGCGTTGAATCTTACGGTATCCAGTACGCTCCTTACAAACAGTATGACGCTTGCAGAAACGACGGTTTTTGGAGCTGGAACGGCACCGAACTTGTTATAGCGATGAAGAACTATAACCCGAACATGAGCGAAAACGCCGATGACAAATATCGCGAATTAGTTATAACGAAAGCTAACGGCGGATATACGTTTAAGTTCGAATGGGCTGCGCAGGGTGAAAACGTAGGAACGAAAGAGTCCCCCGTTTATAAGACTTACACCTATAACTGCACGATTTCCGCGGAACTTGCAGCGCGCCGTTTGACGAGCAATAGAAAGTACGGCGACCAAAACTTAAAGGGTAAATATTCAAAACAGACAGACAATGTAAAAGACTAAGGAAAAAGAGGTAATCGGACATGAAATCAGCAAAGATTTTCAGGGGACTTGCCGTTATATTCGTTTTTCTGTTCTTTGTCATAAACGGGCTTACGTTAGGTTTATTCGCTAACGCGGGGCATGTTAACAGGGTTCTCGGCACGCCGACTTCCAAGTACGTGAAAAAAGCCGACGGAGAAGTGGAAATCCCTACGTATTTTCAAAGCGAATTTTCAAAAGATATCAACAAATTTACTGTGGACGAACTTAAAGCCAAAAACGAAGCCGCGGAAAAATTTATAGAATCGGAAGAAGAGGAAAGCGCGGTTTTGTTAAAAAACGACAATAACGCGCTGCCGCTCAGTAAAGACGAAATAAAAAAGGTCAGTCTTTTCGGCTATACTACCGTAATGCCGTATTATCGTTCTCATTCGGGCGGCGGCGGTTCTCAACGCACTGTTTCCTTCCTCGAAGCTCTTGACAGTCGTGATTTTTCTTACAACAAGGCGTTAATCGCCGCGTACAAAGAGCTAAAACTCGAACGCAATTTTAAAACGATTGCGGAAGCACCGGTATCGATATATACGAATTCCGTTAAGGATACTTTTTCCGCATATAACACTGCGATAGTCACTATTTCTCGCGAAGCGGGCGAAAACGACGACCTTACCCTAAATTACGCCGATAGCGACAAAACTACGCACACCATACTCGCTCTTAACAAGAACGAAAAGGATATGTTGTCGCTCGTTAGCGAATATCGCAAAAACGGCACGTTCAATAAATTCATAGTACTGTTAAACACGAGCAACACTATGGAAGTAGGCTGGCTTGACGACTACGGCGTAGACGCATGTCTATATATAGGCGGACCGGGTATGAGTACGGGCTTTTACGGTGTAGCCGACCTTCTTACGGGAGACGTAAGCCCGTCGGGCAAGTTAGTAGACACGTATTCTACGAGTTCTCTTTCGTCGCCCGCTATGCGCAACTTCGGTACCATTTCTACCAAGAACCTTATTTATGCGGAAGGAATTTACGTCGGTTATAAGTATTACGAAACGAGATATGAAGATACCGTTTTGAATCGTTACGGCGCAGATTCCGACATCGGCGTGTATGCGTCGAAAAACGGCAAGTGGAATTACGCCGATGAGGTGACTTATCCTTTCGGTTACGGGCTTTCGTATACTTCCTTCACTCAGACGATAAAGGGGGTAAAAGATAACAGCGGAACCGTTACCATCACCGTTAACGTTAAAAACGCCGATAAAGCCGATGGCGGAGTATCCGGGAAATCGGTAGTAGAGGTTTATGCTCAAACTCCGTACGGTCAGTACGAAACGGATAATCTCGTCGAAAAATCAGCAATTCAGCTCGTCGCTTTCGAAAAGACCGAAGTGCTTGAACCGGGCGAAAGCGTAGACGTTGAAGTCAAAGTCGACAAGTATTTTATGGCGGCGTACGACTATAAGAATATAGGCGGATACTATCTTAGCGGCGGCGACTATTATCTTGCGATAGGCAGCGACGCGCACGACGCTCTTAACAACGTTCTTGCGGCTAAAAAGGCAAGCGGAATGACGGATTTTAACGGCAAAACCGTGGGCGGCGACGCAAGCAAAACGTATACTTGGAAGGAAAAATTCAACAAGGATTATTATAGCGTTACGCAAGCCGGCGTAAAGGTTGAAAATCAGCTTCAAAAAGCCGATATCAATTATTGGCAGAAAGATTCCGTTAAATACCTTACTCGTCAGGACTGGGCGGGAACTTATCCGGAAAAGATTTTAATCGAAAACAACGCCGAAATGAATGCGGCTCTGCCCGATAAAGAGTACAAAAAACCCGATGACGCAATATCTTCGAACGACGTAAAGTCGGAAATATCCGCGGGATTGAAGTTTGCCGACATGTGGGGCGTTGAGCTTGACGCGGTAGACGAAAACGGCGACAATATGTGGGATAAGTTTATAAACCAGCTATCTCTCGATGAAGTAATAAGCCTTATGATAGACCAAAACGCTATAGCGGCGATACCGAGTATAGGCTTTTTAGGCGGGTCGAACTCCGACGGCATAGACGGCGTAAACGTAAACTGCTATGTCGGCGAAAACCTTGCGGCGGCTTCTTGGAATAAAGCGTTACTTGAGCGTCGTGGCGAATTTATCGGCGAGGACTGCTTGTTCAAAAAAGTTCAGTTCCTTTGGGGTCCGGGTGCAAACTTCCACCGCACACCGTATTGCGGAAGAAACTTCGAATATTACAGCGAGGACTCCTACATCGGTTACGAAATGGCTGCGGCGCAGGTGAAAGGTACCGAAAGCAAAGGCGTTGCCGTAGGCGTTAAACACTTCTTTACGAACGACCAGGAGACTCAACGCGGAGGCGTGCAAAGTATTCGCGTATTCGCTTCCGAACAGACCTTCAGAGAAATTTATTTGCGCCCGTTTGAAGGCGCGTTCGTCAAAGGCGGAGCAACCGCTACGATGACGACTAACACGGGCGTAGGTTGTCAATACGTCGGGCAGTTCGCCGAGCTTACTACCAACATTCTCCATAAGGAATGGGGCTTTTACGGCATAATGATTACAGATGCGGGCGGCGGTTACACGACAGTTGCCGATTATCTTACAAGCGGCGGCAATATGTTCTGTTTCTGCGGCGACTCTGCGGGCGTTGAAAAGGAACTCAAACGCGCGATAGTCAACGGCGACGACGGCTACTTGTTTACCGTTTTGAAAGAATCCGCAAAAGAAGTGTTGTATACTTATGCGCACACTAACCTTATGAATGGGCTTTCTTCTGACTTCGACGTGGTGAAAGTAACTCCGTGGTGGCAAACCGCAACGATTATCGTAAACGTGGTAGCGGGCGTTGTCGCGTTAGGACTTATAGTATGCTTCGTCTTGTTCGAATACGTTCTGAAAAAAGACAAAAATCCGCAAAAGGCAAGCGAGCGCACGGAGGGATAAAGCAATGAAATTTTTTAATTTTTTCAAAGATAAATCTATCGCGTTTTACCTCTGCTTCGGCGCGGGCGCGTTGGGCTTAGTTAATGCCGTAATTTATGCGGTATACAGCTTAAACGTAGTAGGCAAAACGGGTAATCATTTTGACGGATTGATATTCGCCTTGTTGCTTTTAGGCGCGTTGACTTGCGCACTGCCGGTTGTTAAGCCGGAATGGAAGTTTTCCCTGCTGATACCCGCGGTTTTTTTCTCCGCTTCGTTCGGATATTATGTCAACGACAGACTTATCATGTTCGAAGAGATGATAAACAGGATTTACGGAATGATGGAAAGCGGCGCCGTTCTCGGTATGGTAATATTAGTGTTCGCCTTGAACTTAATTTCGTTCCTATCCGTTGCGATAGCTTCCTTTATGGATGACGGCAAAATTACAAAAAAACAAGTTTAACGACTTAATAAAATGTTTTAAAACGCTTTCGCTTTTTGTTTTTAAGGGAAGGCGTTTTCTTTTGCCTTTCGTTTTTTCTTTTCGTTTGTTCGCTTACTTTTGCTTGTTGCTTTTTGTGCTGCGGCTTTTTTGCCGCCGCGTTCGCAAAAAATAAGGGGCGTTCTCGAACGTAAAGAAAAAGCGGCGATAAGTCCGGCTATAAGTCGATTATCGCCGCTTTTTCTATGCCTTTTAAGAGCAAAAAAGCGAGAGGGAGAGCAAAAAATTTTATCACGATTACGAAAAGGAGACGTACGTTTACGAAACGGGTATTGACAAACATAAAAAAATTTGTTATTATTTTACGTGATTAAGATGAGTATCGTATTGAAAACGCTTTGTGTCGAGGGATAGTTATGGATAAGTGGAAAGTTCACATCGTTGAGGACGACGATTTTGCGGCGAGAACGATAGAAGAATATTTTAAAAAGTACGCTAAGGAGTATTCCTGCGAGTTCGAAGTAAAAAGATTTTCTTGCGGCAAGGCGTTTTTAGCGGACAAAACGTGCGCGGACATACTGCTCATGGACATAGACTTGCCGGACGCAAACGGAATGGAGCTTGTCAAAGATTTACGAAAAACCGACCTCAACACCGTCGTTATATTCGTGACAAACCTTGCGCAGTATGCGGTGGAGGGGTATTCCGTGGACGCGCTCGACTTCATCGTTAAACCTGCTTCATATTATAACTTTGCGGCAAAGCTGAAACGCGCCACAACCCGCGCGACGGGTAAAAAGAGTCAAAAGTTTTGGATAACGCTTAAAAACGGCGGAGGATTAAAGAAAATCGATACGGCAAAACTTTATTACGTCGAAGTATCGAATCACACGCTCGTTTACCATACGACGGAAGGCGCGTTTGAAACGATAGGCACGCTTGCCGCCGCTAAAAAGCAGTTGCCGAACGGTTCTTTCGTGCTTTGCAACAGATGCTATCTCGTCAACTTAAATTACGTCGAAGCGGTCGGCAAAGGCGACGTTAAGGTGGGCGGCGATACGCTGCTTATTTCGCACCTCAAACGCGCGGAGTTTATGCAGAAGTTCAATTTGTTTCTTGCGGGGGACACTCTCGGCGATGACTAATTTGTTTTTTAATAAAATACTGTTTGTCGTTCAGATTCTTATTGCCGAATGGCTGTATGCGAGGCGACTTAAAAGAAAAGGCTTTTTTGCGTTGCGAGTGACGGCGGGCTCGGCGATAATAATAGCGATAAGCGCGTTTTTGCCGACGCTCGGTAGCTGGTGGGGCGCGTCGCTCACGTTCTTTTTTCTTTTTTCTTTGTCCGTAGCTTTGATGAAGCTTTCTTTCGACGAGCCGTGGGGCAACGTTGTTTTTTGCGGAATAGCGGCGTTTACCACGCAACATTTTACTTATGAACTTTCCAACGTAGTTCTTTCTCTCATAACGGGCGGAGTAAGTCCGCTTCTCGGCGTTTACGGCTCGGAAATTCTCGATTTAGGCGAAAACAAGCGTTGGTTTGCTTTTTACGCGGCGGTGTACGCGCTCATAAATTACGTGGTTTACTGCGCGTTTTACTTTACTTTCGGTAGAAGAATAAATGAGGAGAGCAACCTCGAAATAAAAAAGCCGGCTCTCTTGCTGCTTGCGGGAATTTGTCTTATCGTGGACGTTGTTTTGAATTCCGTGTTCGTGTACGAGGGCAAACCGACCGAGCAAGAAGGCACGAACATAATAATTTTCAGTTATATCATATACATATCGGAATGTCTTTGCTGCTTTCTTCTTCTTTACGTCATGTTCGGGCTTGTCATACAAAAGAAGCTCGAAACGGAATTATCGTTTATAAAGCGGCAATGGTACGTTAAAAAAGAACAGTATGAGCTTTCAAAGGAAACGATAGAAATAATCAACAGAAAGTGCCATGACATGCGGCACCAGATACGCACCATAGGCGAAAGCAAAAAGATTGACAAAGCCGTCGTGGACGAGATAGAAAAATCCGTTTCCTTATACGACGCAAACGTAAAAACGGGCAACGCCGTGCTTGATACCATTCTTACGGAAAAAAGCCTTTTGTGTTATAAAAAGGGAATAATTTTAAGCTGCGTTGCGGACGGAGAAAACATAGCGTTTATGGAGGACGCGGACGTTTACTCGCTTTTCGGCAATGCGCTCGATAACGCGATAGAAGCCGTTTTAAAGCTCGAAGAACGCGAAAAACGCGTTATAGGCGTGGTTGTGTACAAAAAAGCGGGGCTTATAACGATGAACGTGAACAATGCTTACTCGGGTAAAATCACGCTTAAAGACGGCTTGCCCGTAACAACCAAAGGCGATTCTTTTTATCACGGCTTCGGTATGAAAAGCATAAAGATGATTGTTAATAAGTACGGCGGAGAAATGAACGTTTCTCTCGACGGCTCGGTGTTTTCTTTGAGTATAATAATACCCGCGTACGGAAAATAACATATAAACCAATTATTAAACGCTTTCCTTGTTTTTAAGGAGGGCGTTTTGTTTTCTTGTTACCGTTCGTTTCCGTCGTTTTTTGTCGCTGCGTTCGCGAAAAAACAAGGGGCGTTTACGAAAACAAAAAAACGTTCACGCAGAGCAAAGGCACGTTTACGAAAACCTATTGACAAGGTAGTTTTGCGTTGTTAAAATGTAATCGCATCGTTTGATTTCGCTTGTGTTAAGGGCGAAAAGGAGGTAAAAACGAAATGAAAAGAAAGGCTATATCACTTTTTCTCGTTTTAGCTACGGCTATGTGCTTAATGCTCGGCGGGTGCGGCAAAACGGAAAACCCCGACAGCTCGGGAGCGGGCGGCGGCAACGTTACAAACGCTACGTTTACGCTCGAAGAGGTCGCGAGCGGTTATTCGGTTAAGGGGTTAAAGGATAAATCGGTTACGGAGATAGTCGTTCCGTCCGAGATAAACGGCAAGCCCGTTACGGAAATCGCCGATTCGGCGTTTAAGGATTTAGCGAAGGTCACTTCTCTCGTTATTCCCGACAGCGTTATAAAAATCGGCAAAAACGCTTTGAAGGGTATGGGCGCGCTCAAAAGCTTGACTGTACCGTTCGTCGGATCGTCCGCTACGGCTAAGGGCGAAAAAGCTTTGCTCGGGTATATGTTCGGCGTGGGAGAATACGTCGGCGCGAGCGCGGTAGAGCAAGTTTTCGGCGACGCGGCGGAAGATAAGGAACTTTATTATATTCCCGATTCCCTTTCTACCGTCAAGATAACGGGCGAAAGAATAGGCTTCGGCGCATTCAGCGGTTGCGAAAGAATAACCGCCGTGGAGCTTGGCGAAACGATAGTAAATATCGAAGATAAGGCGTTTTTCGGCAACAGACTCGCGTGCGTATACGTTGACGGCAACGCCGTGGCGAGCCTTTTGCTCGGCAAGGACGCTTGCGGCGGACTTTTATCCAACGTTCCCGCGGTGTGCGTAGCTAAAACCGTTACTAAAACTTCCGGTTACATAAGCAGAATGGAAACCAAAGAGAATTACGAAAACGACGGCAAAAACTATTATATTTACGCAAACAACAAAAAATATGTTTTCGAAGCGGAACAAAGCAAGTATGCAAAAGTTGCGCCCGAACAGTTGGATTACGGCACTAACGGCGTAAAAACGAGCGGAGGATATTTTCTCACCGGTTGGTATCCGGACGGAGCTACGGGCGAGGCTACGATGGAATTCAATATAAAATCCAATAAGGATGCGGAAGCCATGTTTATTTATTGTTGCGGTCCGCGCGACCAGGACAAAACGTTCAACAATTGCTGGAATTTTACCGTCAACGGAGAATCTCTCAAAACGGAAAACGAAGTATATTTATCCCTCGATAAAGATTTAAGTTTCGGCTCGCACTATGCCGATTGGACGGAATTCGAAATAATGACAATAAAGCTCAAAAAGGGCGATAACGTTATCAAAATGCGGTTTTTGCCGGGCGGAAAAGACCAAGCGGACGGACCGTACAACAACGATATGCGCGTAGATTACATAGCGTTAAGAACTAACGCCGTGCTTACGTGGTCTAAATAACGGAGGTAAAGAAAAATGAAAAAGAAAATTTTAGGCGCAGTACTTGCAATAAGCCTTTTGTGTACTTCATTAACGCCGATGTTCGGTTGTAACAAAGGCGGAAAAAATTCGTCCTCTTCTCCTGCCGACAAAACAACCGCTTGCGTTCACGAATGGACGGAAAAAACGGAAAAGCAGCCGACCTGCGCGGAAAACGGCGTAAAAAAGCTCACTTGCGGCAAATGCGGCGCGACGAAAACCGAAAAGATACCCGCAACGGGGCATACGTTCCCCGATAAAGGCACGGTAACCGCCGACCCGACTTGCGTAGAAAAAGGCAGCGAGGAATACGTTTGTTCCGTTTGCGGAATAAAGAAAAGCGAATCTATCGCGCCCGTGGGGCATAATTACGACGACGGCAAAATAACCACCGAACCCGGTTGTTTTTCAAACGGCGTAAAAACTTATACATGCGCTACTTGCGGCGATACTTATACCGAACCCGTTGCTCCCGTCGGGCATAAAGACGCCGATTACGACGGAAACTGCGATTTGTGTAATGAATTCATAGGCGAAAAAGATATCCCCGCAACGCTTCCTACGCTCGTTGACGGACCCTGGTCGAATCCCGAAGGATTCTCATGGTGGAGTTACAGCTTGGAAAAATCTTGCAGCGAAGAAATCGGCAAAGTATTCACTCTTTCGGACGACACATATTCGGGCGAAGGACAGAGCATAAGCGTTAACTTTGCGAACGGAAGCAAGGCTACTTCCGAGGGCGGCGCGTATATCTTGCATATAGGAATGAAAGACCTTGAAAAGAAGGCGGGTTACACGCTCACGTTCTATGCGAAAGCGACTAACGATTTTACGGGCAACATTAACAAAATGCTTTGCAACGCCAACTTCTCTAAGCCGGACACCGTAACGGGCATATATTATACAAAGTCTTACGGCGCGGAGGACCTTGCCGGGAAAGGCTGGAAAAAAGTAAGCATATCGTTTAACGCAAATCATGACGCGGCTCACGATAACATGTGCGCTTTCAGAATTGCTTTCGACGTTGGTTTAAGCGGTTGGAAGGGTTCGATAGTTCTTTCCGACTTTAAGGTGAGCAACACGGAATACGTAAAGAGAGCGGAAGGAGCTGTCGGAACGAAAATCGAGATAGGCAACGCCATATCGCAGGACGGAGTCTGGAATGCCGGTCCGTTGTACGCAAACGACGGCGCAACGGTTACGGTAGATACCGCAGTCGAGCACGAAGCGGGCGTAAAGAGTTACAAGTTCGCTTTCCCGGGTAAAGTCGAGAATCAGGAAACATTCTTCAACTTCGGCTTGCCGGGGCTTACCGCGGGCAAGGAATATAAGCTTACTTATTACGTTAAAACGAGCGATGACTTCAACGGCTGCATAAACGCCATAATGGCTAACCCCAACTACGACACGGCGGGCGAAGTCACGATGAAAAACTTTGTGGCGACATGCGCTAACGGCAACTATAACGACAACGCTTCCTACAAAAATAAAGGCTGGGTGGAAATGAATATTTCGTTTACCGCCGCGCCTAAGGACGGGCTTTGCAGCGCGCGCTGGCAATTTAATCCGAACAACTGGACGGGTGCGCTTTATATGAGCGATTTTACCGTTTACGAAGTTATAAGCGAGGTTAAGGAAGAAAAGCCGACCGACAAAGACCCCGTTATAACGGGCGAACATGCCGAAGGCGAAATAGCTCTCCCCGACGAATTAAAGGAAAGCGGCGCGGTATGGGAATCGGGTCCCTTATGCTCTTCTTCGACCGTTACGTATATTGACGACACCGTCGAATATGCAAAAGGCTCAAAATCGATAAAAGTCGATTTAGATAAGTCGCATGCCGGCGTCGAATACGTTATGATTTTAGCTTTGCCGAATCTTACCGAAGGGAAAAAATACGAGCTTACGTTCTACGTTCAGGGTTCAGAGAATTATAACGCGAGATTTACCGACGTTTTCGCCAACCCCAACTTCACGCATATGGAGGACGGCGCGGAGGTGCGCACCATGCTCGATATGACCGTCGACGGCTCGGCTTTAACCACTGCCGAGGGCTTGAAAGGCGTAGGCTGGACAAAGGTAACCGTACAATTCACCGCGCACCCGAAAGACGGAAATTGCTCGATAAGATTGCAACTTCGCCCCGGAGAAGCGGATACGGGCGCAATGTGGC
>CAKQSU010000010.1 GCA_934273135.1 uncultured Clostridia bacterium | reverse complement strand
TTGAGATTGCAGAATTCTAAAATCGACGTAAATTCATTCGACACCGAAAAATTCATCGAAGAAATTAAAACTTTCGGCGATTCCATAGTGTGCTTTAAAAACGGAACGATAGTAAAAGTTCACGTTCACACCTTCAACCCCGGCAACGTGCTTAATCATTGCCAAAAGTACGGCGAGTTTTTAACGATTAAAATCGAAAATATGACGCTCCAACACGAGGGAACGGTTAAGTCGAACGAAAAGAATAAGCAAAAATTCAAAAAGAACGCCGTGAGGAAGCCTTTCGGCGTGGTTGCGGTCGCTACCGGCAAGGGGCTTAAAGATACTTTTGAGGAGCTTGGCGCGGATATCGTAATCGACGGCGGACAGGGCAAAAACCCGTCTACGGAGGATTTTTTGGACGCTTACGACGCGCTTAACGCCGACAATATTTTTGTTCTTCCCGACAACGGAAACATTATTCCCGTAGCCGAAAAAAGCGCGGAAATTTATACGAAAAGCAAGATTTTCGTTTTAAAAGCAAAAAGCGTCGGCGACGGGTATTCCGCGCTTTCCGCGCTCGATTTGTCTTGCGAAAACGCCGAGGAAATATTTTCCTTAATGACGGAAGCCATGGGAAAAAGCAAGACGATAGAGGTCTGCAAAGCCGTGCGTTCCACTACGGTCGGCGGAGTGGATATTGCCGAGGGAGAATACATAAGTTTTTGCGGAAAACAAATGCTTGCCGCCGATAAGGACAGGTTGAAAGCCGCAAAAGACGGCATAAAAAAAGTAGTCTCGGACGAAAACGAATTTTTGATTGCGATAATCGGCAAGGACGCTTTAAACGAAACCGACGAAGCTTACGAAGCTTTTACAAAGGCTTTTTCACACCTTGAAGTGTATACTCTCATCGGCGAGCAGGACACCTTCGACTTTGTGATTATATTACAGTAAATAATAAGTTAATCGACTTATAGGAGGACTTTTTATGAAAAACTTTGCAATCGTAACCGACTCGTGCGGGGACTTAGGGGAAAATTTAAGGGAAAAATACGGCATCGATTACGCTCCGATGAGGTTTTCTTATGACGACGTAGACGTTCCCGCTTCTCTCGACTGGGAATATGTTCCGCTTAAAGATTTTTACGACTTAATGCGTAAGGGCAAGAGAATAAAGACTTCGCAAGTCAATGCCGAGGAGTTCAGACAAAAATTCGAGGAATATCTCGACAAGGGCGAGGACGTTTTGTATATCGCTTGCTCGTCGGCTCTTTCCGCGTCGTATAATATTTCGTTGACGGTTCGCGACGAGATGAAGAAAAAATATCCCGACAGAAAGATAATTTGCGTAGATTCGCTTAATTCCTGTTTAGGTTTGGGGCTTATCTGCATAGCCGCTTCTAAGCTCCGCGCGGAGGGCAAAACAATCGAAGAGGTTGCCGAATACACGGAAAAAAACAAGCTGAGAATGAATCAGTTCTGCACGGTCGAAAGTCTTGCTTACTTAAAGCGGGCGGGCAGAGTAAGCACTACGAGTGCGGTTTTCGGCGGTCTTTTGCAAGTTAAGCCGATAATAATTTCCGACGCAAAGGGGCAGAACTTTGCCGTGGAAAAGGTTAAGGGCAGAAAAAACTCAATCGAAAGGATAGCCGATTTGTTTAAAGAAGCGTACGACCCGAACGACAAGTTTCCGATGATAGGAATAGCGCATGCCGACAGCGAAGCCGCCGCCGACGAGCTTGCCGCCGCCGTGCTTTCAAGGCTTGAAAATAAGAACGTCGAAGTCATAACTTCCTATATAGGTCCGATTGTCGGCGCGTCGGCAGGACCCGGCACCATTGCCGTTTACGGGTTCGGCAAGGAAGTAACAATTTGCGGTTAATCGACTTATACGTAAACCTATTAAAAATTTTGCATAATAAAAACAGCCTCGTTTTTTCGCGCAACGCGAAAAAACGAGACTGTTTTTTTATTCGAGTTCGTCAAGCGTTTTGGAGTAAACGGGCAGGATGTTTTTCAAAAAAAACCGTACTTCTTCTTCCGTTGCGGCAAAAAGTTCTTTTCCTATCGAGTCCTTTGCTTTTTTGAATTCCTTGTTGCCGGCTTTCAGCTCCTCGACGCATTTAAGGTACGCCGCAATTCTGTCCGCGCGCTTCATGATAAGGTATTCCGGCGAAGAAGCGTCAGGAATAACGAAATTTGCGTATTCGCCGCGAAGCTCGTCGGGAAGGGTTGAAAGTATTTTTTCGCAAGCGAGGTTTTCAAGGTTTTTGTAAGCGACTTTTATGTCCTCGTTAAAGTATTTTATGGGAGTTGGCAAATCGCCGGTGATGACTTCGCTGCATTCGTGGTACGTCGAGAGCAGTAAAACCTTTTCGACGTCGTAATTCTTGCTGTAATACTTGTTGCCGATAACGGCTAAGGCGTGAGCGATGACGGTCACTTGCTGGGTGTGTTCCATAATGTTTTCGTCCGTCACCGAGTGCATTAAGCACCAACGCCGTATGTACTTCATTCGCGCCATGTAGGCGAAAAAATCATAGTTCATTTTACACCTTTACTTTTTTGCAATAAGCGAAATTATCGCGCGTTCTACGTGCATCATGTTTGCGATTACGTCCGATAGAAAGTCCTCGGTGCGCGGCAAAAACTTTTCGTCGATGTCGTTTGAGGCGGAAGCGGGAACGGTGTGAAGAATAACGCAGTCGTCCTTTGCCGCCGCCATTATCTCGTCCGTCAAAAAGTATTCTTCGTTTTCGGTATCGACGTATATGAGGTCGGCTTTCGCCGCCGCGACAAACGGGTCCAAAACGGGCTTAACGTCGGAGTACTGTTTGCAGTTTTCAAAAAGTTCTTCCGCGTCCTCGCCGACAACCGTTATGTCCGCGCCGCACTTAGAGAGCGCGTACAGTAAGTTTTCGTGTTTGGTTACGTTGCCCAAAAAGCAAGCCTTTGTCCCCGAAAGTCTGCCTATATGTTCGTAAACGGTTAAAAGCGAGGCGAGCGCGATGACGGGTCCGTCGTCTATGCAGGCGTTGACGACCGAAAGGGATTTTAAGCTTTCGCTCAGAGTGAAAGCGTCCTTTTTCATAAGCGTTCCGACAAAGAAGGCGGAAATGCCGAGTTTGGAAATGGCTTTAACGCTTTCGGGCGTTGATAAAAAGGAATCGATGTTGCTTCCGCCTATCGGGAGGGTTATCGAGTTCGCGCCGAGCGACGACGCAGCAACTTCGAAAGCAAGTCTGCTTGCGCCGAGCCTGTTTGAAGTTATGAGCGCGACGGACGGATTGTTTTTAAGCTGTATGCTTTCGCCGTATTCCGTTTTCTTTTTTAATGAAAGAGCTTCCGAAAGGATTTCGAGAATGTCCGTCGAGGGAAGGGCTTCGAGCGAAAGAACGGAAGAAACCGATAAAATGCCTTTCGGCGAGTAATTTTTTAAATCCATAAAATCACCTTTAAACGTAATTCTTTACATTATTTTAACAGAAATGTATAAAAAAAGCAATTTAAGCCTTCACTTTATTGAAATTTTATTGCAAATATTGTAAAATAGTATGTGAAAAGCGCGCGTAACGTTGCGCGGCGACAAAGGAGCTTACAAAATGGCTGAAATAATTCTTAATTCGTTGAGCAAAACTTATCCGTCCGGCACGGTCGGCATAAAAGGCGTAAACATGAAAATCGAAAGCGGCGAACTCACGGTTGTTACGGGCGGGCAGGCAAGCGGCAAGTCCGCGCTACTTCGCTCTGTTTGCGGGCTTGACGATATCACGAGCGGAGAGGCGTATGTCGACGGCGTTCTTATAAACGACGTTTTGCCGAAAGACAGAGATATTGCCGTCGTTATGCAGAACATTCCGCTTTATCCGCACCTTACGGTTTTTGACAATCTTGCGTATTCGCTCAATCTTCGCAAGCTCCCGAAAGCGGAAATCGAAGCGAGGGTGAACGAAGCCGCGGCGATTATGGGGCTTGAAAGCGTGCTTTTAAAAAAGCCGAAAAATCTTTCTTCGCTCGAACGCCAACGCGCGTTTTTAGCCCGCGCGATCGCTCGCCGCACGAAAATAATTATGATTGACGAACCGTTCAAAGGACTTGACGACGGGCTTAAAAACGAAATGCGCACGGAAATAGTCAAGCTGTCAAAGCGGCTCGGCGTGAACTTTATCGTCGCAATGCGCTCTGCTGCCGACGCGCTCGTTATGGCGGACAAGATTGCTTATTTTGAAAAGGGCGAACTCGTGCAGTACGCCGCTCCCTCCGAAATTTACGACCGCCCGGCGACCGTCGGCGTTGCGACTTACTTCGGCAGACCTAAGATAAACATCTTAGACGGCGTAATCGAAAACGGTAACTTTGTCGGCGCGGATATTAAAATCCCCGTCGGAGAAAGGGCGAAAGACTACGACGGAACGGGCAAAAAAGTTTACCTTGCCGTAAGGGGCGAGGACGTTGTCGCGGGGGACGCGTTCGAAGCGAAAGTGCTTGCCGCGAACAAGGAATACGGCACGTTTGCAGCCGAGATAACCCCTAACTATTCGTTGACCGTTTTTGCCGACGTATTGCCTAAAGATGGCGAAATCGTTAAGCTTTCCTTTAAGGATTCGGGCGTGCTTTTATACGATTTCGAAACGGAAAAATTGATAGGTTGAAAGTAGCATAAGTTGCGATAATCGACTTATAGACAGGCTTTTATAAAAACACACGAGCGAAAACAATTTGTTTTCGCTCGTGTGTTTTTATACGAATTTTTGCGAATTGTTTTCTCGCAAGCGTTCTTTAATCGTTTTGTTTTCTTCGGATAAGTCCTCTTTGATTTTGCTTGTGACGGCAAGATATATAAGATATATCGCGGGAAGCCCCAAATTAGTTTCGATAAGGCTGTTGACGAAAAGCGTTATCAGTTTTTGCTCGACGGTAAATCCGTCGCTTCGTATCCCGCCGACAAGAAGCGCGAATTCCCAACCGAATTGAGCGAGAACACCTATTATAAACAGCCAAAGAATATTGAACCTCGTTGACTTGTCGCTCTGCGTAAAGTTGTAGATTATCGCCGCGAGATACGAAACAAAGAGTATCGCTCCCATAACGCCGTGGTATGCTCCCGTTGTCCGCTCGATGTGTATTTCCGCCGAAGGAATCGTTCTTGAAAGAATGGGGCAGGACAACCACCATACGAATATTAAAAAAGACCATTCTTTAAGGTATTCGTCACGCTTTAAGGCAAGCCAAATCCAGGCAAAGTTCGTGAATCCGTAGCTCATACTCATCCACAAAAGCACCCAAAACATGCTTCCGCCCGTTATCGAGCGGGAGTGAGTCAAAAGGTGGAATATTCCGTAATCGACGGCAAAGTAAAGTATACCGCCGAACAAGCCCCATAAAAGAGTAAGTCTGCGCTTTTTGTAGATTAAAAGCCCCGCGAATACAAGCAAAAATATGCTGTCAAGAATTATATACGCAAGGTTGAAATTCCTTGCCGCGATTATCTCCATACCGCCGCCTCGTGTATTGTTTTGATTATGCAACAATATTAACATAAAGATAAACAACAGTCAATCGAAAGAAAAAGGAAACAAAAAAAGAACGCAAAAAATCCGCCGCGGAAAAAGCTTGCTATGCGGTTTGACGGCTTGTTTACGAAATTTTTATCCTTAGAAACAAAGGGTAAGGATTGCATTCATTGCCGCAAAAATAATTAGTGATGAAGAATGCAATCCCTACAATCAGTATATTTTATATAAATTTTCGTTTGACATTTTGCGGATTTGCGGTTATAATATAAAAAAGAATTTGCGGATTTGCGGTAATAGTGCAAAAAACATTTTGCGGATTTGCGGTTTTTTGCCGAAAAAAATTTTGCGGGAGGAGTTTTTGAAATGTTTAAACGTAAGATTTACAAAAAACTCGTGGATTGGAAAAACGAATCAAAAGGAAGCACCGCTCTTTTGATAGAGGGTGCAAGGCGAATAGGAAAATCCACTATAGCGGAAGAGTTTGCCAAGAGCGAATACGAAAGTTATATTTTGATTGATTTTGCTTTTGCCGCTCAATCCGTTAAAGATTTGTTTCGCGATATGAGCGACCTTAATTATTTTTTCCTTCAGTTGCAACTTATATACAAGGTTGATTTAGTTACAAGAAAGTCTTTGATTATATTCGATGAAATACAGTTTTGTCCGCTTGCCCGTCAAGCGATAAAAATCCTTGTCAAGGACGGTAGATACGATTATATCGAGACGGGTTCGCTTATCAGCATAAAAAGAAACGTCAAAGATATTCTTATCCCGAGCGAAGAACGCAAAATAAATATGTACCCTATGGATTATGAAGAGTTTTTGTGGGCGATAGGGGATAACGTTACCGTACCGCTATTAAAAAAGTTTTATGAAACGGGTGTTTCGCTCGGCAACGATGTGAATAGAATAATGTTGCGCAATTTCAGGTTATATATGTTGGTGGGCGGAATGCCGCAAGCGGTTAACGAATATATCGCGACAAATAATTTTAGAAAGGTCGACCTTGTCAAGAGAGATATATTAGAGCTATACGATTCCGACTTCATGAAAATAGATTCGACGGGGCGTATATCTACGTTGTTTAATGCAATACCGGCGCAACTTGCGGCAAATGCATCGAGATATCAAGTGTCCGGAGTTGTGGAAAACACAAGAGCGGACGATATTCTCGGTCTTATTGCCGAAATGAAGAGTTCAAAAACGGTTCTTGTTTCTTATCACGCGAATGACCCGAACGCAGGGTTGTCGTCAAACATAAATCTATCTCAATTTAAATTGTTTGTTTGCGATACGGGGCTTTTTACGACTCTTATGTTCAAGGATAAGGATTTTACCGAGAACGTAATTTATGAAAAGCTGTTAAACGATAAGCTTTCGGCTAATCTCGGTTACTTGTATGAGAACGTTATAGCGCAAATACTTGTTTCTAACGGGAATGAATTATTTTATCACACATGGCTTAACGAAACGTCGAAACACAATTACGAAATAGACTTTTTGCTCGCGAAAAACGATAAAATTTGTCCTGTTGAAGTTAAGTCTTCGGGATATAAATCGCACGTATCGCTCGATGAATTTTGTAAGAAGTTTTCAAGCCGCATTTCAAAAAAATATCTTGTTTATACGAAGGATTTCACAAAAGAACAAGATGTCGTTTATTTACCCGTTTATATGTCGATTTTTCTGTAATTTATTTTTATCATTCAGATAAGTCCCACGAAAAATCACGCAAAAAAATCCGCCGCGGAAAAAGCGACGGATTTAGTTTTAGAGTTTTAGGCGGAATATGTCCGCAAATCGCAAAAAGGCGGGTTTTTACTTTTTGAAGCCTTCTTCAACGGCAACCGCCACGGCAACCGTTGCGCCGACCATCGGGTTGTTGCCCATACCGATAAGCCCCATCATTTCGACGTGGGCGGGAACGGAAGAGGAGCCTGCGAACTGCGCGTCGGAGTGCATTCTGCCCATAGTGTCGGTCATGCCGTAGCTGGACGGACCTGCCGCCATGTTGTCGGGGTGGAGCGTTCTGCCCGTGCCGCCGCCCGAAGCAACCGAGAAATACTTTTTGCCGTTTTCGACGCACCATTTTTTGTAAGTGCCTGCAACGGGGTGCTGGAATCTCGTCGGGTTAGTGGAGTTACCCGTGATGGATACGCCGACGTTTTCCATTTTCATGATAGCAACGCCTTCGGGAACGTTATCCGCGCCGTAGCATTTGACTTTCGCTCTCGGACCGTCGGAATAAGCCTTTTCGTAAACGACTTTAACCGTTTCCGAATAGGGGTCGAATTCCGTTTCGACGTAAGTAAAGCCGTTGATACGAGAAATTATCATAGCGGCGTCTTTACCGAGACCGTTTAAGATAACGCGGAGTTCTTTGCCGCGGACCTTGTTTGCGTTAAGAGCTATAGAGATTGCGCCTTCCGCCGCAGCGAAAGATTCGTGACCGGCGAGGAAGCAGAAGCAATCGGTGTCGTCGTTTAAAAGCATGGAGGCGAGGTTGCCGTGACCTAAGCCTACTTTTCTGTTTTCGGCAACGGAGCCTACGATGCAGAAAGCCTGCAAGCCTTTGCCGATTGCGGCTGCGGCGTCGGAAGCCTTTTTAGCTCCGCTCTTTATGGCGATAGCCGCGCCCGCGTAGTATGCCCAAACCGCGTTTTCAAAGCAGATAGGCTGAGTGCCTCTCACGATTTTGTCGCAATCGACGCCGTGAGCGAGGCAGATGTCTTTGCATTCCTCTATAGAGGAGATACCGTATTCTTTAAGGACGCCGTTGATTTTGTCAATCCTTCTTTCATAACCTTCGAATAAAGCCATTTTAAACTCCTCCTCTATTATTCTTTACGCGGGTCGATATACTTAAACGCGTTATCGAATCTGCCGTAATGCCCCATAGCTTTTTTGTAAGCTTCGTTGGGTTCCAAGCCTTTCTTGATGAAGTCGGTCATCTTGCCGAGAGAAACGAATTCGTAGCCGATGACTTGCATATCTTCGTCGAGGGCGAGGCGGGTTACGTAGCCTTCAGCCATTTCGAGATATCTTACGCCTTTGGCTTTTGTGCCGTACATAGTGCCGACCTGGGAACGAAGCCCTTTACCGAGGTCTTCAAGCCCCGCGCCGACGACCAAGCCGTTGTCGGAGAAAGCCGACTGGCTTCTGCCGTAGACGATCTGTAAAAAGAGTTCTCTCATAGCGGTGTTGATAGCGTCGCAAACAAGGTCGCTGTTCAAAGCTTCGAGAATGGTTTTGCCGGGTAAGATTTCAGAAGCCATAGCGGCGGAGTGAGTCATACCGGAGCAGCCGATCGTCTCGACGAGGGCTTCTTCGATTACGCCCTCTTTGATGTTTAAAGACAGTTTGCACGCGCCTTGCTGCGGAGCGCACCAGCCCACGCCGTGCGTAAAGCCGGAAATGTCTTTGATTTCCTTAGCGAATATCCATTTGCCTTCCTCGGGGATAGGCGACGGTTCATGCTTGGGTCCTTTTGCGACGCAAAGCATGTTTTCGACTTCGCTTGAATATTGCATTGTTGTATCCTCCTACATTTTGTTCGTCTAAAAGTATAACACAATTAAAAAGCTTTTTCAATATTTTTTAAAGGCTTTTTTTCGGTTTACAAAAGATTTTTTGTGTGATACAATAATTCATAAGGTTTTACCCCCTAATAATTATATAAAAAGGTGAGATTCATGAACGTTCTCGACACGCTCAAAGCCCGCGGGTTTTTAAAACAGACCGTTTACGGCGACGAGCTTTACAAACTTTTGGATAGCGAAAAGATAAGTTTTTACGTCGGCTTCGACCCTACTGCCGATTCTTTGCATATAGGACACTATATCCCCATTATGGCTATGGCGCACATGCAACGCGCCGGGCATAGACCTATCGCGCTTTTCGGCGGCGGCACGGCTATGGTGGGCGACCCGAGCGGCAGAACGGATATGCGTTCTATGCTCACTCAGGAGCAGATTCTGCACAACATCTCCCGTTTTAAGGAACAGATGAGCAGGTTTATCTCTTTCGAAGGCGAAAACGGCGCACTTATGGTCAACAACGGCGATTGGCTTTTGGGGCTTAACTACATCGACTTTTTGCGCGATATCGGCGTTTGCTTTTCCGTGAACAGAATGCTCACCGCGGAGTGCTTTAAGCAAAGGCTCGAAAAGGGGCTTACTTTCCTCGAATTCAACTACATGCTCATGCAGGGCTACGATTATCTGAGGCTATACGAAGATTACGGCTGCAAGCTCGAAATGGGCGGCGACGATCAGTGGTCGAACATGCTTGCCGGCGTGGACCTTGTGAGAAGAAAACATTCCGAGGACGTGTTTGCCGCGACTTGCTCGCTTCTTCTTACGAGCGAGGGCAAAAAAATGGGCAAAACGGCGAAAGGCGCGCTCTGGCTTGACGAAAACAAGACCACGCCTTACGAATTTTATCAGTACTTCCGCAATATAGAGGACGTGAAAGTTGCCGAATGCATGAAGCTTTTGACTTTTATGGACTTAGAGGAAATCGCCGAGCTTACCGCGCATAACGACGAGAGAATGAACGCGGCAAAGGAAAGGCTTGCTTACGAGGTAACCAAGCTCGTACACGGCGAAGAAAAGGCTACGCTCGCGCGCAAACAGGCGCAGGCGGCTTTCGGGGGAAACGCGGAAGAAATGCCGACCGTCACCATCGAAAAAACAGATTTTATTCCCGACGTTATGGTCGCGGCGGGCATAACCAAGTCGAAAGGCGAAGCAAGAACGCTCATCTCGGGCGGCGGCGTTGCCGTGGACGATGAAAAGATAACGGGGCTTACTCTGCCTGCGTCCGCGCTTGAAAAAGGCGAATTCGTGCTTCACAAAGGCAAAAAAGTTCACGTAAGAGTTATATTGAAGTAATTAAAAGTGGATAAGTATTACAGCGTATCGAAAAATCACGAAAAGGAAGTCGTTATAGAACGCTCCCGTTTTATCGCCGCCTGCGCGCCCGTCAAGACGGAAGAAGAGGCGAAGGCGTTCGTTTACGCTGTAAAAAAGAAGCATTCCGCCGCAACGCATAACTGTTACGCGTATATAACGGAACTCGGCAAATATTCCAAATTCAGCGACGACGGCGAACCGGGCGGCACCGCCGGCGCGCCTATACTCGAAGCCATAAAAAATCTCAACCTTACGGATACCGCCGTGGTCGTCACAAGGTACTTCGGCGGCATAAAGTTAGGCGCGGGCGGGCTTACGCGCGCATACGGCTCAGTAGCGGCGGCGGCTTTAAAGGAGTGCGGCGTAAAGACTTACGTTTTGTCCTCTTTTTGTCGGGTAAGCCTCGATTACGAAGCCTATCAAAAGTTTTTGCGGTTTGCTTCCGTCAACGCTTTGAGTGTTTTAAAAACCGAATTTTCCGACGGCGTAAGCGTTGAGTTTTCGGTTGAAAAGTCCGCCTATAAGTCGTTTATCGATAAATTTTGCGATTATTTTTCGGGAAAAGTCGCGGTAGAAAACATAGGAGAGGACTTTGCCGAAACGGGAGGGGAGAAACAATGAAAACCGTTACGGCGATAGTTGGACAAAAAAAAGATAAAAAACGCGTGAACGTTTATCTCGACGGCGAATTTTGTTGCGGAATGGATTTGTTCACGGTTATGTCGGAGCGGATAAAGGTCGGAACGGAGATAGACGAAAAACGGCTCGAAGAGGTCGTTGCGAGGTCGGAATATTCTTCCGCGCTCGACAAAGCTCTCGGCTACATATCGAAAACTATGCGCACCAAAGTGCAGCTCATAACTTATTTGAAAGGCAAAAACTACGACGGAAAAACCATAGCCAAAGTCATCGACAAACTTTTTGAGTACGGGTACGTGGACGACGAGCTTTACGCAAAGCGTTTCGCGGCGGAAAAAAAGCTTTCGAAAGGCAAAAGGGCTATCGCTTACGAACTGAAAATAAAAGGCGTGGACGAGAAAGCGATAGACAAGGTTATGGACGAAGCGGAAAGCGAGGACGAGGGGTGTATGCGCGTTGCCGTCAAGTACTTAAAGGGGCGCGAACTCGACTTTGAAACGCGCGGCAAGTGCTATCGATATCTTTTGTCCAAAGGGTTTTCCTACGATACCGCAAAAGAAACGCTCGACAAAATAAAGAAAGACGATGAAGATTATTGAACTCGAAGTGACCGAATCGACAAACGACGAGGTTAAAAAATATTGGGACCTCGGCGAGGATATTGCCGTCTTTGCACGCCGTCAGACGGGCGGGAGAGGCACTAAGGGCAGAAGTTTTGCTTCGCCCGAGGGCGGAATATATATCTCGTTTATAAAGCACTATCGCGGCTTGAAAGCCGAAAAGGCGTACGAAGTGACGGAGGATATTTCCCTTTCCGTCGCGCTTACGTTGCGCGCGTTCGGGGTTAAAGCCGAGATAAAGTGGCCGAACGACGTTTACGTCGGCAAAAAGAAGATTTGCGGTATGCTCACGCAGAACGAAATCAAGAACGGTTACGTCGAAAAAACCTTGTGCGGAGTCGGGATAAACGTAAACAACGATTTGCCGATAGAACTCGACGGCATTGCTACGTCCTTAAAAAAAGAACTCGGCAGAGAGGTTGACTTAAAATCCGTGCTGTTCACCCTCGTATATAACCTCGAAAAATTTCAGAACGTGGAACTTTATCCGTCGTTTTCCTGCGTGGTAGGCAAAAAGGTTAAAGTTTTCGAGCCGCAAAAGGAAGCTTACGAGGAAAAGGTGGACGAAATTCTGCCCGACGGCAGATTAAAACTTGCAAACGGGAAAATACTCTCCGTTGCGGAAATCAAGCTTCTATGAGCCGAATGCGGCTTTAAAAAACGGCTTTAAAAGCGGCGGGAGAGCAAAAACGCTTTCATATTATATATAATAATAGCGAATCTTGCCGAAAAACGCCGATAAAAAGCCGTAGGCTGTCGGCTGAAAAACAAAAGCGAAAAAATATTTTTAAAAATTTAAAAAATCTTTGAAAAAAGGTTGACAAAAAAAGCTATATAGGATATTATTGTATAGCTGTGTCATAAGGGTTGAGGTAAAAAGTTACTTCAAACTTGCGCGCGCCCCGAAAAAGCAGGGTCGAAGGCGCAAGAAGATAATTTTTACCGACAATTGCGGAAGCTTGACTTCTGCGACTAACCGCGCCCTCGGTAGTGGTCATCTGCTTTAAAAACACGGCGCAGATGATTTTTTTATTGAGAGTAAACGCGATACACACGGCAAAGTTGTCAAAACTCGTTTATCGGCTAAAAAACCTTATTAAAAGGCTGATTTTAGTTGTGAACGTCCGCTTTTGCCGGCGGGGCGACTTACAAGTTAGTATAAAACGGAGGAACTAAAAATGGCAGGTCAGAAAATCAGAATCAAATTATCGGCTTACGATCACAACATGGTCGATCAGGCTACCGCGCGCATCGTCGAAACGATGAAGAAAGCGGGCGCGAAAATCAGCGGACCTATTCCCCTTCCCACGGAAAAGGAAATAGTCACTATTCTTCGCTCGCCGCACAAGTATAAGGACAGCAGAGAGCAGTTCGAACTTCGCACTCACAAACGCCTTATCGACATTTACTCCACGAACGCCAAAATTTTGGACAGCATCCATCTTCCCGCGGGCGTAGACGTAAAGATTAAACTTTGATAATTTTTTTGAAATATATACGGAGGTGAACTTTATCGATGAATAAAGCAATCATTGGAAAAAAGTTAGGTATGACGCAGATCTTTTCCGCAGACGGAAAAGTAATCCCGGTCACCGTAATCGAAGCGGGTCCTTGCCCCGTCGTGCAGATTAAGACCGTCGAACGCGACGGCTATTCCGCAGTAAAAATGGGTTTCGGCAAGACCGCGGAGAAGAACATCAACAAGCCCGAAGCGGGTCAATTCAAGAAGGCGGGCGTAGAGCCGCAGAAGTACCTTCGCGAATTCCGCTTAGACGACGCTGCGAAGTACGAAGTAGGTAAGGAAGTTACTTGCGAAGTTTTCGCCGCGGGCGACAAAGTAGACGTTATCGGTACCACCAAAGGTCACGGA